>JBPOJN010000013.1:0-20564 GCA_052033505.1 Myxococcota bacterium
TCGTCGAACGACGGGCCGCCGCCGCCGATTTTGAAAATTTGTGCGCCCGACAGGATTCGAACCTGTGACCTTCGGTTTCGTAGACCGACGTTCTAATCCACTGAACTACGGGCGCGTGGTTGCTTCAATAAGGCGGCAGTCCTTAGAACGATCCTGCCATCAGGTCAACGCCTATCCTGAGCATTCCGGACAGGGGCACATTTTCCTCAAATAATCCCAGGTATAGATCCCGGTGTCGTGGCCATCCTTCCAACGGAAACCTAACGCATAACGCCCGACCGGGAACATTTCCTTGAGATCGACCGAACCCGTGGGGAGGCTCGGGAAGGCCGGAAGCGCCAATGGCTGCGGGTCGAGCGGCGTGCGTTCGCCTTTGCACAGGGCGCAGGGACAGGCTTTCCGCAAAACGGGAAACGCGAAGACGCTGACGTGGCCGTCCGGCCAGGCGAGCTGCAAACGTTTCGGGTCTTCTAAGATTTTTAAGGACGTGGGCTGGGGCATGTTAATTTTTCCTTCGGATGTAGATCATTTTTTTGATCGCGACGCAAACGTCGCCTTCGGTGTCCCGGCCTTCGACCAGGAATTCAGGGATGGATTTCCCTTTTTCGCCGATCTCCCGGGAGATTTTTTCCAGATCTGCGTCGGTGATTAAAAAACGGTAAGTGATTTTCGAGCGCGCGGGTTTTTTGAAGTCGATTTCGGCGGCCTTGTCCCAGATGATGTAATCCTTGATGCCCAAGATCTTGATCAGCATCAACATCAGGAACGGATCGGCCGCGGCGTACAAAGACCCGCCGAAGGTGGTCCCGACGTAGTTCCGCGTCAGGAACGACTTTGAAAGCTCGACCACGATTTCGCGCCAATCTTCCGAGACTGACCGCACGCGCGTGCGTGAAAAAAGATAAGGCGGGTAAAAATTCAGAAGGACGCGAAACCAAAAAGGCGACATATTTTTTAAGGCTTCGTTTCCACTTGAGGCTTCAAGCGGAGCCCCAAGTCTTTGAGCTGATCTTCGCGGACGGTCGAGGGCGCGTCACAGAGCAGGTCCGTGCCTTTTTGTGTCTTCGGGAACGCGATGACGTCGCGGATGGAATCGGTACCGGCGAGCAGCATCGTGATGCGATCGAGTCCGAAAGCGAGACCCCCGTGCGGCGGTGCCCCGTACTCAAGGGCTTCGAGCAGGAATCCGAAACGCTCTTGGGCTTCCTCACGCGAAATTTTCAGGATGTCGAAGGCCTTTTGTTGAGTCTCTCTCGTGTGAATTCTAATCGATCCGCCGCCGATTTCATGGCCGTTCAAGACCAAGTCATAAGCGAAAGCCTTGGCCTTTTCGGGGGCCGTGTCGAGAAGGGGCAGGTCTTGGGTGCGCGGCGACGTGAAGGGGTGATGCACGGCCGCGAGGCGTTTTTCGGTCTCGTCGTAGGCGAACATAGGGAAGTCGACGACCCAGGTGAAGTTCCACTGGTCCTTTGGGATGATGTCGAGCATCGCGCCGATTTTTTCGCGCAAGTTTCCGAGCGCGGCGTTGACGATGTCTTTTTTGTCGGCGCCGAAGAGGATCAAGTCGCCGGTTTGTATTTTCAATTTTTCATTCAACGCCTTTTTTTCGTCTTCGGAGAAAAATTTCACGATCGGTGATTGCCAGCCGTCCGCTTGAACCTTGATCCAAGCCATGCCTTTGGCGCCGTAGATCTTGACGAATTCCGTTAATTGATCGAGTTCGGCGCGTGAAAAGTCCCGTTTCGCGGTCGCTTGGTCGATCCGAATCGCCTTGATGACGCCTCCCGTGTCGACGGCGCCGCGGAAGACTTTGAATTCGGATTTTTTGAAAACGTCCGTGATGTCCTGGAGCTCGAGACCGAAGCGCGTGTCCGGGGCGTCCAGTCCGTAACGGTCCATTGCGTCGTCGTAGGTCATGCGCGGAAACTCAAGTTTCGCCGTAATGCCGGCGGTCTTCCAAAGGCCTTCGATCAGGCCTTCCATCATCTTCATGACGTCTTCGGGTTCCACGAAGCTCATCTCGAGATCGATCTGCGTGAATTCGGGCTGACGGTCGGCGCGCAGGTCCTCGTCGCGGAAGCAGCGCACGATCTGGAAGTAACGGTCGTAACCGGCGACCATGAGCAGCTGTTTGAAAAGCTGGGGCGACTGCGGCAGGGCGTAAAACTTCCCGTGATAGAGTCGCGAGGGCACGAGGAAGTCGCGCGCGCCTTCGGGCGTGCTCTTTGTGAGGTACGGGGTTTCAAGTTCGAGGAAGCCGTTTTGCGAGAGATAATTCCGCGCGGCCTGCATGAGGTTGTGGCGCAGGATCATTTTTTTCTGAAGTTCAGGGCGTCGTAAATCGAGATAGCGGTAACGCAGGCGCAGGTCTTCGCCTGTGTCGATGCCGTCCTCGATCATGAACGGCGGCGTCTTCGAACGGTTCAAGACTTCAAAAGATTTCGCCTTCACTTCGATCTCTCCGGTTAAGAGCTTAGGGTTGATCGTGCCTTGAGGGCGAGGGGCGACTTCGCCGGTGACGGCCAAGACCCATTCGCTGCGCAAGTCCTTCGCCAGTTCATGGATTTTGGGATCGACGGCGGGATCGAAGACCACTTGGGTAATGCCTTCGCGGTCTCTGAGATCAACGAAAAGAAGACCTCCGTGATCGCGGCGGTTGGAAACCCAGCCCGCGAGCGAAATTTGTTTTCCGACGTCGGTTTTTCTTAAGGAAGCGCAAGCGTGTGTTCGTTTCATCGGCGGAACTTCTTACGTCCCGGACGGTTTCGTCAAGGATTGAGGTGAGTGACGAAGCCTCGATCCTTTTATTTAATGATGAAACGGAGACGGAGAGGGACTCGTCGTCGAAGGCGGAACGGCTGGTGCCGTAGGCGCGGGAGTCGGTGTGACCGCAGGCGCCGCAGGGACGGGAGCGGGCGTGGGTGCCGGGGTCGGAGCGAAAGGCGAAGGTTTCGGCGCCGGGGCCGCGGTCGGCTGCGTTGTCGGTTGCGTCTGAGGCGCCGGAGTTGGAGGCGTCGTCACAGTCGGAGGAACGGAAGCCGGTGCCTGTGAGGGAAAAACGCCGGGAGTTTGCGGAGAAGGCGTCGTCACGGTGGTCGTCGCGATGGTCGTCGTCGTTGGCTTCGGGGGAGTGGCGGCCACGGGAGCCGGAGTTGCCGGAGACGCAGGGGCCGGAGGCGTGGCAGCGGCTTTCGGCACGGGAACGGTCGCCGGGGTTGCAGCGGCCGGTTTGGCTTCCGTCATGCTCGCGATGTGAAATTCGACGCGCCGATTTTTTTCTTGGCCTTCGGCGGTCGTGGAGCCTGCGACGGGTTTTTTGTCGCCCATGCCGACCGCAGTTAAACGTCCGGCGTCGACGCCGTTTGCGACTAAGATTTCTTTCACTTTATCGGCGCGCTTTTGAGAGAGTTCTAAGTTCGGTTGGTCGTAGCCGATCGTGTCGGTGTGACCCTCGATGCGGATCGACGCGAGGTCGGGATTGGCTTGGAGTACCTTGGCCAGGTTTTTCAAAGTCGCCACGGAGCCTTCGGTCGGCGCGTCGCTGTTACTGTTGAAGTTGATCTTGCGGACGTTGAGACGTTTGTTCGTGCGGTCGATCATCGAAGCCCCGAACGCTACGGGCACGGCGACTGTTTTTACGGCCGTCGTTTTCGGTGCAGAGGCAGAAGAAGACGCCGCCGAGGAAACACGGCTGTTTGTTTTTTCCGAATGCATGGTCGCCCATTCGGAATCTTCGGAATCACCGCCGGAGGATTTGACGCTTTTCGCCTTCTTGGGTTTCGCGACCGGGAGGGGTTCCGGCTTTTTGGGTGCCGGTGTCGCCTTAGCCGGTTTGGAGGCTTTGTGATCGGGGTCGGAGGCGATGGTCGACTTCACTTCTTCGTCGATTTCATCGGCACGGACCGGCCGAGCGGTCAAACTTGAAGCGAGGAACGCCGCCGTTAAAACGACCGCAAAAAGAGAAATGAGAAATCTCATGGTTTTCGTCATGTGAAAGCCTCCGAAATATTTTTATTCTCACACAAAGCGCGGGAGCGTCAAGGCGCCAATCCCTTCAAGCTTGCTTTAGTTTCGAGGCTACGTCCGCGAAGGCCACTTCTTCTTGGACGCCCGTGACGAGGTTTCGAAGAGAAATGACTTTTTTTGCCAATTCGTCGGATCCTAGAATGCCGACGTGAAGGGCGCCGACCTTGTCTGCGCGGCGCATTTGGGATTTCAGGCTCTTGCCTTCGTAGTCCATGTCGACCGAGAGTCCCTCGCGCCGCAAGGTTTGCGCGAGCTTCAGGGTTTCGTTCAGGGCCTCGTCGCCCATGGCGACTAAGAAGACGCCCTCACGCTTGCGTTCTTCTGGGGCTTTCCGGAGTTCTTTCAAGATGTCGATCAAGCGTTCAAGGCCGATCGCGAAACCGAAACCGGGAACGTTTGGCCCGCCCAAAAGATGCGTGAGCCCGTCGTAACGTCCGCCGCCGGCGACCGCGTTTTGCGAGCCCAGCAGGTTGGACGTGAACTCGAACGTGGTTTTTTGGTAATAATCCAAACCGCGCACGATTTTGGGATTTACCTTGTACGTGCTTCCCAAGAGCCCCAAGGTTTCCAAGACCGTATCGAAATCTTTTTCGCAGGTTTCGCAAAGGTGGTCTTGGATCGACGGGCCTTCGTTTGCGACCGCGATGCAGCCTTCGGTTTTGCAGTCCAGGATGCGCAGAGGATTCTTTTCCATGCGCCGCTTGCAGTCGGAGCAGAGCCTCTCTTCGTTCTGATGGATGTGATGGAAGAAGGCGCGCAGGAAGTTCGGTCGGCAGATCGGGCAGCCCAAAGAATTAATCTCAAGCGTGACGTCGGCCAGCCCCAAGACCCGGAAATATTCCTCCAGCATGTGAATGACCTCGGCGTCCAAACGCGCGCTGCCGATGCCCAGAACTTCGGCGCCCAACTGGTGGAATTGCCGGAAACGGCCTTTTTGCGGGCGTTCGTAGCGGTACATCGGGCCCATGTAATAATAACGCGCGATCGGACTTTCGGCGAATTGCTTGTGTTCGATGTAGGCGCGCACGATCGAAGCCGTGCCTTCCGGGCGTAAGGCGACCCATTTGGCGTTGCGGTCCTGGAAAACGTACATCTCCTTTTCGACGACGTTGGTGGTGTCGCCCAGGGTGCGCGTGAAGAGCGACATGTCTTCCAGCACCGGCGTGCGCATTTCTTGGAAGCGGAAACGTTCGAAGATGTCGCGAGCCTTGGTTTCGACTTCGCGCCAGAGAACGGCGTCGGCTCCGAAGATATCGTTCATTCCGCGTAAGGCATTGATGGACATAGCTTTCGGGCATTACCGTCATTTTGGAAAAAATCTAGCCTAAAGAACGAAAGCCACCTATGAAGGGTTTTCTTTTAACATGGGAGACCTCATGAAATCTTCTTTCCGCGCCGGCGTTCTCCTGGGCGTTCTAATGACCGCCGTTTCGGTCCAAAGTTTCGCGGCCTATTCCGAGAGTTTCAAAAAAAGCATGTCGGACGTCCAGTCGAAGATCCTGCTTCAGTCTCAGCCCTATTCGGCCGAAGAGGCGCGCAAGACTTGGGATTTGTACGACGGTGAAATCATCACCGCGCTCGCAGCCTCCCGTGACGAAATCGCGCTGAATCAGTCCTTAGGCATGCTGTCTCTGAGCGTGGTCGAAAAAAAAGGCAAAGAGATCGAGGAAATCGAGCTCGGCCGCGCGGGCATCACGTTTTCAAAAGCCGACGAAGCGGGCAAGCTCTGGATCGTCTCCTTGCTCAATGATTTGAACGGCAACTCCGTGGGGACGTTTCACGTCTACCGCGAAAACGGCGGAAAATTCGCCAAGGTCGCCGCCATGGAAGACGTGACGAACCCGTCCAATCCTTGGAACCGCGATGACATCATGGCTTCCACCGTGCAAGTCCAACTCATGGGGCCGGGCGAGAAGGGAAGCCTCAAGTTTGCGTCGTTTCACTCCATGAAACCGAAGGCCGGAAAACCCAACCGCGTGGGCATCGTCTGGGAATTGCGCAAAGGCGACGTGCTGAAGGCGACGCAATTCGTTCCGGAAGTGGACTGGCATCAAGAAGGCGGGCAGGTGTTGCCGGGACCGGGTTTAGGCGTCGATATTCCTTAAAAGGGCGGATTATTTCTTCTTCGAACGTTCGTTGAGTTCGTTTAAATTGATCATCTCGGTCGTCTCGAAATCTTCGCGGAATTTGGGGGCGACTTTGTCTAAGCCCGTGGTTTTTCCCAGTGCGTCTAATTCTTTTAAATAATCCGGGTCGTCGCCGAATTCCTGCAGGATGCGGCTGTAGAGGCGGGCGGATTCTTCGGGTTTTTTGTCCTCGATCGACAGGGCGTAGGCCTCGCGGAATTTCTTGCGGGCAGCGTCGCGTTGGCGTTCTTCGAGGAGGGTTTCGGCCCAGAGTTTTTGCAGGCCCAGATTTTTTCGAGCGGCCACGGGCGCTTCGTTCATGTGGCCCAAGATTTTTTTGAATTCTTTCCTCTCGAAATAAATCTGCGCCAACGTAAGCAACGTCGTCAGGTCGCCGGGGCGGTAGTGCAGGATCTTCTCGTAGACTTCGATCAAGCCTAGCCTGTCTTTTTTCTTGCCCAAGATCTCCGCAGCGTTTTGGTATTCGCGCAGCGAGTCTTCGGGTCGGCCCTCGGCCTGGAAAAGCTCGGCCAGACGTATGCGGCCGGTCACGCTCGCGGGATCGACGGCGACGATTTTTTTGCGGACTTCGGTGGCTTCGCCGAATTTACTCTTCTGGTCGTAATAATTCGCGACGATCTGGTATTGATCGATCGCTTCCTGCGCGACGCCGAGTTCGCGGTATAAATCGCCGAGTTTTTCGTTTACGTCGATCAAGGTGGGCGAGAGTTTCAGGATCGTCTTGTAGACCGCGACGGCCTTGAGGTGGAATTGGTCCTGCACGTAATCTTCGGCCACTTCGCGATAGGTCTTGATCGCCTCGGGCCTCTGTCCCGCTTTCAGCTGGATTTCGGCGACTTTGACTTTCGTGCGCATGTCCTTCGGGTTTTCGGAGAGGACTTTTTGGTACTCACGCAGGGCCTTGTCGTATTTTCCGGATTGGACGAGTTTTTCGGCCGCTTCGAGGATTTTTTCTTTACTCATGAGGACCTTCGCGGGCGCGGGTTTTTCGCGGCGGCGATCGCGCCTCTCAACCCCAAGAGATAGCTGTCCTTGCCGAAGCCGAAGACTACGCCTGCGGCCACGGGCGAGACGTACGATTCTTTGCGGAAACTTTCGCGCGCGTGGATGTTCGACAGGTGGACTTCAATGACCGGAACGGTCACGGCGGCCACGGCATCCCGGATCGCGACGCTGGTGTGCGTGAACGCGGCGGGATTCATGACGATCGCGTCGTAAGCCCCTTCGGATTCCTGGATCTTGGAGACGATCTCGCCTTCGTGGTTGGATTGGAAGAAAGCCACGGAGACTTTTTCTTTTTTGGCCAGGAGTGAAACGTCCTTTTCGATGTCTTTGAGCGTGGCCGCGCCGTAGACGGATTTTTCGCGCTTGCCTAAGAGGTTCAAGTTCGGGCCGTGGATCACCAAGATTTTCACGCGGGCGGGGCTTTTCGATTTCATCGTTTTCTTCATAACGGAGCCGCCTTTTTTAAATCCTTCGCGTTCAAGGAATTTTGCAAGGTCAAAGCCCGTTCGTCCGCGGGATCGTGCGAGAGGATGCGATCCAAGATGCGCTTGGCCACGCGGACTTCGCCTTGGTCGGCGTAGATTTTCGCCATGGTCGGATTTTCCCAGAGGGTCAGCGGCGATAAGGTTTTCTCTTCGCCTTCGTCCGATGTTTCTGGAGGTGTTTCCGAGCGGGGAGATTCTTTGGTTTCGGTCTTTTTAGCCACGGCATGCGAAATCCGGATTTTTTCCGCCAAGGACCGCGCTTCTTGTTGGGCGGGATAGGAGGTCAAGACGTGATCGACCAGGTCGGAGGCCTGCTGGGTCTCCTGGAGGTCGAGCAGGATGCGCGCCAACATGAGGCGCCCGCTGACCGACGACGGTTGGGATTTGAGGCCCGCTTCGCAGATCGCGCGCGCTTCGCTTAAATAACCCTGCTCGCGGCAGATTTCGGCCAACGGGATGAAGACGATCGAAAGTTCGTTGTTCTGCCACGTGCGGTAGTAACGCACGAAATGCGGGTTTTCGAA
Source organism: Myxococcota bacterium (assembly GCA_052033505.1). Taxonomy (GTDB): domain Bacteria; phylum UBA10199; class UBA10199; order JACPAL01; genus JBPOJN01. The sequence continues at coordinate 8,188 of JBPOJN010000013.1, forward strand.
TAAAGCCGGCGGCAAGTTGTTCAAGTTTTCCGGAATCGTCATAGGAGGTCCCCGACGCCTTCTACCATTTCGACCGCCGACAGAGGCTGCGTCACGACGCGGCCGATGCCCAGCATCGCGACGAAATGAATTTTCCCTTCGCGTGATTTTTTGTCAACGCTTAAGGCCCGTGCCCATTGGGACTTCGAAAATTTAGGGAAGCGCGTGGGTAGGCCGGTTTGGGCTACGGCTTGGCGCACGTGGTCGACGGAAGTCGTATCGCAGTGGCCCAGGCGCCGCGAAAGCTCGGCCGCGAGGATCATGCCGATACCGACCGCTTCCCCGTGCAGGAATTTTTTGTAACCCGTCAGACGCTCGAGCGCGTGCCCGAATGTGTGGCCGAAATTTAAGATCATGCGCAGCCCGGATTCTTTTTCGTCCTGAGAGACGACTTCGGCCTTGATCGCGGAGGAGCGCGAAACGATCTCGCGCAGCACGTCCGTATCGCGGCGCATGATCCTGGAAAAATCTTCCTGCACCAGCTCGAATAACCGAGGATCGCGGATGACGCCGTATTTCAGGACTTCGGCAAGCCCCCCGATGATTTCGCGCGGAGGTAGGGTCCTCAAAAAAGGCACATGGGAGAAGACCGCGAGGGGCTGTCCGAAGACGCCGACCAAGTTCTTGCCTTGCTCCAAGTCGATACCGAGTTTGCCGCCGATGCTGGAGTCGACTTGGGCGACCAGCGTGGTTCCGATCTGCAGAAAAGGCAGCCCCCTCAAGTAGGTCGCCGCGACGAATCCACCCAAGTCGCCGATGACGCCGCCGCCTAGGAGTAGGATGGGCGTCGAGCGGTCGGCGGCCAAGCGCGCCAGGCCCGCGTAGGCTTTGGTGACGGTTTTCAAGTTTTTGAAGCGTTCGCCGTCGGGGATCGTTAACACGCGCGGGTTTTTGATTTTTAAAGACGACTTTACGGCCGGAAGACAGTGCTTAGCCACGCGCGGGCTGGTGATGATGATGGGGGCGCGGCCTTTCAAATAGTCCAGGGCCGGGACCAGCCAGGATTTTTCCTCGCCGCTCATGCCTCCGCTTACGAAGACGGGGTAAGTCCCGCCCGGTGCTTCTACGTTAATGGTTGTCATGGAGGATCTTGGAAATGCTTTCCACGATTTCCGGCACCGAATGCACCGTCGTATCGATGATACGGTTGGCCTGGGCGTAAAAAGGAGAACGGTGCGAAATCATTTCTTTGATGCGTTTCAAGCGGTCTTTGTCCTTCTCGTCGAGCAAGGGGCGCTGGTTCACGCTTGAAACCCTCTCCAAGATCATCTCGGGAGAGGCGGAAAGCGCGATGACGAAGCTTTTTTCCTTCATGAGCTTGCGGTTGTCGGCGTCGATGACGGCGCCCCCGCCGGTCGCGATGACGATCTGGTCCCGTTCGAGGGCCCGCTTCAGCATGCGTTTCTCATAAGTCCGGAATCCGGCTTCGCCTTCGGCTTCGAAAATCTGCGTGATCGATTTGCCGGTTTCGACCTCGACCATCTCGTCCGTATCTAAAAAATCATAATCGAGTTTTTCGGCCAAACCTTTGGCGACGGCGGTTTTTCCCGTTCCCATGAATCCCGTCAGAATGATGCGCGAATGTTTCATGTTCTAGTAGTTTTCGACCTGGCGGCGGTAGCCGTCGTAATTGCGGCGGATTTCTTTCAGCGAATCCCCGCCGAATTTTTCCAGGAATGCCTGAGCCAGCGTGAACGCCGCGCAATTCTCCGCGATGACCGCGGCCGCCGACACGGCCGTGATGTCCGTGCGTTCGATCGCGGCTTCGTAAGTGTCTTTCGTCAGCACGTGGACCGATTTGAGCGGCGTGTAGAGTGTGGAGAGCGGTTTCATGGCCGCGCGGATGACTAGGCGTTCGCCGTTTGTGATGCCGCCTTCGAGTCCGCCGGCGCGGTTGGTTTTCCGGTAAAAAGACTTTTTGGATTTTTCGTAGAAGATTTCGTCGTGAACCTCGGACCCAAAAAGCTCCGCGCTTTCGAAGCCGTTGCCGATCTCGACGCCTTTGATGGCCTGGATGCTCAAGATCGACTGCGCGAGAAGGCCGTCGAGTTTCCGGTCCCATTGGACGTGGCTACCGAGTCCCGCGGGCAGTCCATCCACCAAGACTTCGATGACGCCGCCCAACGAGTCGCCTTTTTTCTTCGCCTCATCGATTTTCGCGATCATTTGCTGTTCCGCTTTCGCGTCGAGACAGCGGAGCGGCGTGTCTTCGGTCGCAGCCTCGATCTCGGAGACTGTCGCGGGCCGGTCCGGAGAGATGCCGATGCCGCCTAAGCGGATGACGTGTCCCACGAGGGTTATGCCGAATTCTTGCAATATCCCACGTGCGACCGCGCAGGCCGCGACGCGTGCGGTCGTCTCGCGCGCGCTGGAACGTTCGAGGATGTTCCGCAGGTCATAATGGTCGTATTTGAGGCCGCCCGATAAATCGGTATGGCCGGGGCGCGGATGGTTCACGACTTTCGCGTTCGTCTCATCGGCGACCTGGGCGTCCATGATCTTCTGCCAGTTCGCCCAGTCGCGATTTTCAATCTTAAGCGCGATCGGCGACCCGAGCGACTCGCCCGCGCGCACGCCGGAGAGGATCTCGACTTGGTCTTTTTCGATCTTCATGCGGCCGCCACGGCCGTAGCCTTTTTGGCGGCGCGCGAGTTGGTGATTGATGGCGTCCAGGGAAACGGGAATATGCGAGGGCATCCCGTCGATGATGACGGTCAAGGCCTTCCCATGGGATTCGCCGGCGGTTAAAAAACGTAAAGGCACGGTGCGTTACGTAGAGAGTATTGTCGTAAAAAACAACAGTAATTGAAAAGTGAGAAGGAAATTGGCAACTGTTTCCAAGAAAAGTACGAATGGACGTCTATGGCTCTTTCTTCGATCACATCTTCTTTAAACGGTATCCGGCATGATTTGGCCGGGATCGTTTTATCCGATAAGGTCAAAGGTTCTCATCTCGCACGCGGAGCTGCTTTGAGGGAGAGGGCAGCTCATGCGGGAATGTGGTTGAGGCGTTTGGGAATAGATCCGAAATCGGTGACCGCCCAAAATTTTAATAAGCCGGAAACGCTTCCGTTGCCGACTCCGAATCCTGCGGCGGTAGACTCCAAAATGAACGTTCTGCACATGGGGTGGGGGATCAGTGCGTATTTCGAGGGAGCTTCTTTGTCGCCCCCCCCATCACATCCCCCTCAACGGTTACCCCTTTTTCTGCCCGGCAAGAGAGTCATTATCCCCGGACGTTTGGATCAAGGGATCCATATCCACATTAAAAACTTGGATATCCTGCAAGGCGTTCAAATTTATTTCAACGGCATCAATGTTTTTTCTGGAAAGTCGAACACTCCCTCGAAGGCGTTAAGCCGCTCACCTTTGAATTATCATACTTTGGAAAGGGACGACGTTTATCTCGCCCAGAGTTGGAAGGCCGGAAAAGATGAGCACTACCGTCTGGTCCCTGTTTCCAACGGCCGTGGTATTTTGGCCTTCGGAAGGCTCGTATTTTTCATGTCCAAACCCGAAGATTTGATTCAGACGCCCGAATACCGCCAAGTGATCGACGCCCTCATCGCGGATGTGAATCCCAACCTCTGGAGGGAAGCCCCGGACGTCAATAGATCTTTGCATACGTTTCCTTTGGGAGCGGCCGCGGCGCGTGAAATCGACGCAAAGCTTACTCAGACCATCCAAAGCCCCGAGGGCCTGATTGAGCATTTCGGCAAAACCGATCCGCGTCAGAACATCACTGTGAGGGGCTATCCCGCGCTGCAAGTTTCTAAAGACCCAAGTTCCCAGGGACCGCTTTCCGATACAGGTTCCTATGAAATCTCTTTTTATGTCGTGGATCCGGATTTTCTAAAGCCTTGGCTTCCCGTAGCACCGCCAACTCTTTCGGGGGCCGCAGCCCCCGCGAAACCACAGGAGGCTCAACCTGACGCCATACCCGGCATGAAGAATTTAAATTTTAGTCCTTATGGAGACGTGGGCGATGAGGAAAAAGATCCCTGGGCTCATCATGATTTCGGAGATTAAGCCTAATCCGGAAACACCTTGTCTTTTTCCGACAGCTTAAATCCCATCGCGAGCAGGATTTTGCGTTTCGTGTCCATGCGGGAGTCCTGGCCGGATTCGACGCGGTCGATGGTGAGAGGGGAGAGGCCGGCTTTTCGGGCCAGCTCCGCCTTACTCATCAGCCGCTCTTCACGCAGCTTCCGGAGGTTATTTTTTTTTGGCGCGGCAGATGTGGGAGGATTCACTTCTCCTTAACTATCATAAAATGAGCCTTCTTAGAACAGAAAAGTTGTTCAATGAATCCCAAAGATTATAAATTATATATAATTTTATCTAATTTATTATAATTATAATTTATCGCTGAATCAGCATTCGTGAACTGAATTCTATATAAAAATCAATTATTTCGGGTCCGTAAAAAAGATAAACGAGGGCGGCCGCCGACAAAAAAGGCCCGTAAGGAATTTCGAGTTTCAGATTTTTTTTGCTGAATACCATTAATCCCAATCCGATCACGGATCCTAGAAAAGAGCTTAAGAGCAAGACGACGAAGACGCCCTTCCACCCGAAAAAAGCGCCCAACATCGCCGCGAGTTTGACGTCGCCGCCGCCGATGCCTTCTTGGTGGCGGAGTTTTTCATAAAGAACGCTGATCAAAAACAAAGTTCCGCCGCCGGCGAGTATTCCTTTAAACGAGAAAAGCGCGGATTCCCAAATCGGGCTGGGCGTGAGGACGACATTGGCGGCGATCCCGGAAACGATGCCGGTCAACGAAAGGCTGTCCGGGATAATCCGATGTCCCAAGTCGATGAACGTGATCGCGATCAAAGGCGCCGCGAGCAAGACGAAGAAAAAGAAATAGCCCCACGTAAAACCGAATCTCAAAAAAACGCCGAGCGACAAAGCTCCGGTGATGACTTCCACCAACGAGTAACGCATCGAGATGGATTTTTTACAGGAACGGCAACGTCCGCCCAGGAGCGCGTAGCTCACGACGGGGATATTGTCGTACCACTTGAGGAAGCGGCCGCACTGAGGGCAATGCGAGCGCGGCGTTACGACGGATTGCCCCAACGGCAGTCTGTAGATGCAGACGTTCAAAAAACTCCCGACCACGAGACCGAATGCGAACGTCCATCCCGCGAAAAAAAGAAAAGAAGGATTCATAGAGGACGACGTGTAACACAAAATCCGAAAATGAGGACCAAAATGCTTGATGGGATTTCGCCGCGTGTGTAGAGGAAACGGATGGCCCTCTCGAAAGACGAAGTCTTGAAGATCGCGCGGTTGGCGCGTTTGGAGTTGTCGGAGCGGGAAGTCGAACGTTACGGCTCTCAACTCTCGGCGATCTTAGAACACGTAGAAGCCTTGAAAAGCTTGGACGTCTCGAAGGTCGAACCCACGGCCCATGCCGTCGCGGTGCCGACGCCTTTCCGGGCGGATGAAGTTGTGGAGGCGGGAACGCTGGAAGCCTGCCTTAAAAACGCTCCTGCGCATGAAGGACCTTTCTTCAAAGTCCCCAAGGTGATCGGTTAACCCCATGGAACTTTACGACCTGACCATTCATGAGCTCTCGGAATTATTGAAACAAAAGAAAGCTTCGTCGCGAGAGATCACGGAGTCCGTTTTCAAACGCATCGCCTCCGTGGGTGCGAAGACTCATTCTTTCCTGTCGCTGACGAAAGAAACCGCTCTCGCTCAGGCCGATGCCGCGGACGCGGCGCTGGCCAAAGACACGAATAAACCGCCCCTGCACGGCATCCCGCTCGGCATCAAAGATAATTTTCTGGTCGAAGGTACAAAGACGACCGCGGCTTCGAAGATTCTCGAAAACTACGTTGCCCCTTACACGGCGACTTCGGCTCAAAATCTTCTGCGCGACGGTGCCGTCGTCGTGGGCAAGCTCAATCTCGACGAATTCGCGATGGGTTCGTCGAACGAAAACTCCGCCTTCGGTGCGGTTAAAAATCCGTGGGATTTAGATCGCATCCCCGGCGGCTCGAGCGGCGGCAGTGCGGCGGCGGTGAGTGCCGGCGAATGCATCGCGGCCACGGGTACTGACACCGGCGGATCGATAAGATTGCCGGCGGCTTTGACGAATTTGGTCGGCTTGAAGCCGACGTACGGGCGCGTGTCGCGTTACGGTGTGATCGCATTCGCTTCGTCACTCGACCAAGTCGGACCATTGACGAAAGACGTGACCGATGCGGCCATCATGCTTCAGTCGCTCGCGTCGCATGATCCGAAAGATTCGACGTCGTTACCGGTAGCCGTGCCAGACTATCGCAAGGCCTTGATGCCGGACGTCAAAGGCTGGAAGATTGGGATTCCGCGCGAATATTTTATCGACGGTATCGACGAAGAAGTTAAAAAGTCTCTCGATCAAGCGATCGCGACTTATAAATCTTTGGGCGCCGAGATGGTCGACGTGACCTTGCCCCATACTAGTTACGGCGTTCCGACGTATTACATATTGGCGACCGCCGAAGCGTCTTCGAATCTCGCGCGCTACGACGGCATCCGTTACGGCCACCGCTCCCAAGAAGATCAAAAAGGTCTGGCGGCCCTGTACGAAAAATCACGGAGCGAAGGCTTCGGTGCGGAGGTCAAACGCCGGATCATGCTGGGCACGTACGTCTTGTCGTCGGGATATTACGACGCGTATTACATCCGCGGCCAAAAAGTCCGGACGTTGATCCGCCAGGATTTCGAAAAAGCGTTCACGCAATGTGACGTGATGCTGACCCCGGTGTCTCCGACACCGGCCTGGAAGATAGGCGAAAAATCCGATGATCCTTTGAAGATGTATCTCTCCGATATTTTCACGATCAACGTGAACTTAGCCGGACTCCCGGGTTTAAGTCTGCCGTGCGGATTCACGGCGTCGGGTCTGCCGATCGGGATGCAGTTGATCGGCAATTCCTTCCAAGAAGAAAAAATCCTGCGCGCGGCCTACGCTTACGAGCAGGCGAATGAGTGGCACAAGCGGAGGCCCTCCCTGTGAGCTCTACAAATTACGAAACCGTCATCGGCCTCGAAGTCCACGCGCAGCTCAAGGTCAAAACGAAACTCTTCTGCGCATGCTCGATCGAATTCGGCCGTCCGCCCAATGAGAATACCTGCCCCGTGTGTCTGGGACAGCCGGGGACGTTACCGGTCTTGAATCGCCAGGCAGTGGAGTTTGCGATCCGCGCGGGACTTGCGACCGATTGCCGCATCGAAAAGAAGAGCGTGTTCGCGCGGAAGAATTATTTTTATCCCGACCTTCCGAAAGGTTATCAGATTTCCCAATACGAATTGCCCATCTGTCTCGCGGGTCATATCGACATTGAGGCCGACGGCGCCGTGAAGCGCATCGGCGTCACGCGCATCCACATGGAAGAGGACGCGGGCAAGCTCGTGCATGAGCATCCGGGTACGCGTGCGCATGACGCCTCTTGGGTTGATTTCAATCGCGGCGGCACGCCGCTGGTCGAAATCGTTTCTGAGCCCGACATGCGTTCGGCGACGGAGGCCGTTGCCTATCTGAAAAAATTACGTTCGATCTTAGTCTACGCCGATATCTGCGATGGCAACCTAGAAGAAGGCTCGATGCGCTGCGATGCGAACGTGTCGATCCGTCCGGTAGGTCAGGAAAAATTCGGCACGCGCGTGGAACTTAAAAATATGAATTCGTTCAAGAACGTCGAAAAGGCGATCCTGTACGAAGTCGAACGTCAAAAGGCATTGATCGAAGACGGCGGCAAGGTCACGCAGGAGACGCGGCTCTGGGACGCGGACAAGAGCGAAAGCCGGTCGATGCGCGGCAAGGAAGAAGCGCACGACTACCGCTATTTCCCGGATCCGGATCTGCTTCCGTTGATTTTGGACGACGCTTGGATCGCGCGCGTGAAGGCGTCGCTCCCGGAATTGCCTTCTCAGAAAAAAGAGCGTTTCGTTTCCACCTATCAGCTCTCCGGTGGGGAAGCCGAAATTCTGACCTCGAGCCGGGCGCTCGCGGATTATTACGAGGCCTGTACCCAGGCGTTGCCGAACCAAGCGAAGAAAGTCGCGAATTGGGTCATCAATGAGTTCCTGCGCGTGATCGAAGGCGACGAGACGAAAATCGCCGCGACGCCGCTTAGCCCGGCTCGCTTGACGGACCTGCTGAAACTCGTCGAAAAAGGATCTGTCAGCGCGAATACCGCCAAGGACATCCTGAAAAAAATCCACGAGACCGGCGAAGACGCCCAGAAGATCATTGAAAAAGAAGGCTTGGGACAGATCTCCGACGAAGGGGCGCTGGAAAAGACCATCGAAGAAATCATCGCGGCGAACCCGAAGGAAGTCGCACGGTTTAAGGCCGGAGAAGAAAAACTCGTTAGCTTCTTCGTGGGCCAGACCATGAAAAAAACCGGCGGCCGCGCCAATCCGGCCAAAGTGAATGAAATACTGAAGAAAAAGCTGTAAGCTAACTCCGTGGATTTCTTCTCACATTTTTTCAAATCTTTCGTGGTCGGCTTCTTGGTCGCGATTCCCGTCGGGCCCGTAGGTCTCTTGCTGATCCAGCGCAGTTTGACCGTCGGTGCCTTGGCTGGAATCTTCACCGGTTTTGGTGCGGCCCTGGCGGATGCGCTTTTCGCCTTCCTGGCAGCCTTGGGACTGATGACGTTGATCGGTCAGTTAGAGGCGCATCGCGCGCTTTTCCGTCCGTTCGGAAGCTTGGCCCTGGTCATCGTGGGATTGTATTTTTATTTTCACAAGATTCCGGCCCTGACCGCAGAAGAAGTCCTGACCGGCCGTTATCAGCGCCGGTATTGGTGGGATACGATTTCGGCGTTTTTCCTGACGCTCTTGAATCCCGCGACGATCATCGCGTTCGCGGCGCTGTTTGCCGGATCCGATCTCATCCCGGAAAACCCCAAAGACAGCCAATACGTCGAGATCATGGGCGGGATTTTCGCGGGCAGCTTGGTATGGTGGATGATCTTGGTGGCGCTCGCCGGACCGATTAAGAGACGGATGAACGTGCAGACCGTCCACCGCGTGTTTCAAGGGATAGGCGTGTCTTTGTGTTTGATCGCGCTGGGGACGTTGGTGCCTCGATTGATCACTTATTTTAAAAACTGACCCTTAATAAACTTAAAGAAACTTAGCATCGTTGAAATTTGGAGAACTCATCGTGTTTAAAACCATCGAATGGAAAGACGACAAAGTCATCATGATCGGGCTTCTCAGTGGGGGATTCCTGCGGACATCCCCCAAGCCCCCTCTGGCAAACCGTTACGGAGTAAATCCGATAACGGTTTGCGGCCTAAATGGAGGGATTCATCATGTTTAAGACTATCGAATGGAAAGACGACAAAGTCCTCATGATCGACCAAAGGAAATTACCGGTCGAAGAGACCTTCGTCGAATGTTCGGATTACAAACAGGTCGGAGACGCGATCAAGGTCATGGTGATCCGCGGGGCGCCTGCGATCGGCGTCGCGGCCGCGATGGGCGTGGCCTTGGGGTCACTCGGCATCGACAGCCGTGCGCATGCGACCTATGACGTCTTCGCCCAGAAAATGGAAATCGTCTTCGAGAGCCTCATGGCGACGCGACCCACGGCGGTCAATCTTCGCTGGGGATTGGAGCGGATGAAAAAAATCATGGAGGCGTCGCAGGCTTTGACGATTCCCGAAATCCAGCAGCGTTTGAAGCGGGAAGCGCTCGCGATCTGCGAGGAAGACATCGCGATCAACCGCCGCATGGGCGAATTCGGCCAAACCTTGATCCGCGACGGGGACACGTTGCTCACGCACTGCAACGCCGGGGCTCTTGCGACGGCGGGGTGGGGGACGGCTCTCGGCGTTTTTTATTCGGCTCAAGAAAACAAAAAGAAAATCCACGTCTACGCCGATGAAACGCGGCCTTTCTTGCAAGGGGCAAGGCTCACGGCTTGGGAGCTCGCGAAGAACGGAGTCCCGACGACGCTCATCACGGACAACATGGCCGCGAGTTTCATGAGACAGCGCAAGATCCAGGGCATCTTCGTCGGCGCGGACCGGATTTCGGCCAATGGCGACGTCGCGAATAAAATTGGCACCTACGGCGTCGCGGTCTTGGCGAAGTATCACGACATCCCGTTTTACGTGGTCGCGCCTCTGTCGACGATCGACCTGCGCTGTCCGACTGGGGAGCAGATCCCCATCGAAGAGCGGCCGATCGACGAAGTCACCAATTTCTACCGCCAACGCGTGGCGCCCGAAGGCATCGAGGTTCGCAACCCCGCCTTCGACGTGACGCCGGCGGACTTGGTCACCGCGATCGTAACCGAAAAAGGCATTGTCAGGGCGCCTTACGGGACGGGATTAAAGGGACTGTTTTCTTAAATTTTTCCAAATGCTCGAAATCCTCCTCATCCGCCACGGACAGACCGACTGGAACCGCGACCGCCGCATCATGGGGCGGAAGCACATTCCGTTGAATCGCGTCGGGCGCTCTGAAGCGACGCGATTGGAACGTGCTTTAAAAGGCGTTATTCTGGATGCGATTTACACCAGCCCCATGAAGCGGGCCGTGGAAACCGCGCGGCACGTGCGCGGCCGGCGACGGGTGGCGATCCAGCGTGTGCCGGGAATGGCGGAGATCGATTACGGACTCTGGGTCGGAAAGACGTTCGAAGAAGTCATCCCCGAAAAGGCGTTTCACGTTTATCACAAGACGCCGGCCAAGGCACGAGCTCCCCGGGGAGAGCACATGAAGGATGTTCAGAAGCGTACGATCCGTTTCATCGAAAAGATCCGCAAACGTCACCGCAAGGGCCGCGTCGCCGTCGTGAGTCACGCCGACGTCATCAAGACCGTGCTCGTGCATTATTTAGGAATGCATTTAAACGACCTGATGAAATTCCGTATCGACAACGCTTCCGTGTCACTCCTGTGGTTCCACGAAAAACGCGCCCGCGTCATGACGATCAATAGTTTAGCGACGCCGTCGAAGCTTTTCGGTTTGCGCGATCTCCTAAGCCCACCTCAAAAAACGGGAAAGGCGTTGAAGAAATGACTTCTAAAACGCCCCACGCGAAGACGGATGAGGCTGCCGAAATCAAGCGGTTGGAGCGTGAAGTCCGTCGGCACAACAAGCTCTATTTCGAGAAAAACGCCCCCGAGATCTCCGACTACGAATTCGACCAGTTGGTCGAGACATTGAAGAAATTAAAACCCGATTCCCTCGTTCTGACGGAGATTCCCTCCGAAGGGACGAAAGAATTCAGGAAAGTCCGCCACACCTCCGAAATGCTGTCGTTGGATAAATGCTACAACGACGAAGATCTCTGGAATTGGGCGGAAAAATTCGAAGACGACTTGGTCGTGATGCCCAAGATCGACGGGCTCGCGGTCGAATTGCGTTACGACGAAAAGGGCGAATTGATCCTCGCCGCCACGCGTGGCGACGGTTGGACTGGCGACGACATCACCGCCAACGCGCGCATGATTGCGGACATTCCGCAGAAAATCACCGAAGGCCCGCTGGAAGTCCGCGGCGAAGTCTTCATGAAGCTCTCCATTTTTCAGAAATACAAAGAAGACTTCGCGAATCCCCGTAATTTAGCCGCCGGCGGGGTGAAGCAAAAAGACCCGCGCAAGACGAAGGAATATGGATTGTCGTTCCTGGCCTACGACGTGTTCCGTCCCGGCCTCGAAAAAGAGACCGAGAAATTCCAGATCCTCGACGATCTCGGGTTCACGTTGCCCGAGCTCTGGCATTTGGCGAAAGAGCAGGAAGCGCTGCAAAAAATCTACGTCCACTTTCTCGAGCGCCGCGAAAAATATGATTTCGAAACCGACGGCGTCGTCTACCGCGCTAATCTCGTCTCCGAACAAAAGCGTTTAGGCGTCACGTCCCATCACCCGCGATGGGCGATGGCGTATAAGTTTCAGGGTGATTCCGGCACGACGACCTTAAACGACGTCGAGTGGACCGTCGCGCGCACCGGCGTCATCACCCCCGCAGGCGTCGTCGATCCCGTGCAGCTCTCCGGTGCCACGGTCACGCGCGTGAGTTTGCATAATTACGGTCTCATGATGAAGCTGGGACTTCGCAAAGGATCCCAAGTTCTTTTGATCCGGAGTGGCGGTGTCATTCCGAAACTCGAAGGAGTTGCGGAAGCCGGAAAAGGGAAGCTTTTTGAGCCTCCGACGAAATGCCCATCCTGCGGCGAGCCTACCGAAGTTCGCGACGACTTCCTGTATTGCACCAATCAAGGGGCTAGTAGCGCCCCGTCCCGCCGCAAAGCCGCCGGAGCCGCCCCGCGCACAGAAGGCGGGCGCACGACGATGAAGCGGGGCCGGGGGACATTTAAA
>JBPOJN010000059.1:0-5594 GCA_052033505.1 Myxococcota bacterium
GCCGCCGTCACCGTAGACGACGTGAACCGCGTGGCGAAGACGGCCCTCCATCCGGAAGGTCTGACGGTCTTGATCGTCACCGACGAAAAAGAAGAACAAACGACGGTCGACGAGTTGAAAAAAACGATGCCAGTCGAAGTAAGGAGAATTCCGTGAAAGACGTATTGAAGTCGTTATTGAAGGACGCCGCAAGCGAGTATGAACCGTTGCCCGAGTTTCAGGTCGAGCGCCCGAAGGTCAAAACGCACGGCCAGCTCTCGACGAATCTCGCCTTAATCCTTTCCAAACGCGTCGGCAAAAAGCCCCAAGATTTGGCGCAAGAATTGATTCTGAAATTAAAGGCCGCGGACACGGCGGGTCTTATCGCCGACATGTCGGTCGCCGGGGCGGGATTCATCAATTTCACCTTGAAGCAATCACGCTGGCAGAATTTTTTATTTCACGTTTTGGAACAAGGCGAAGCCTTCGGTCGCTCGCACGGCGGACGCGGCCGGAAAGTCCTGATCGAATTCGTCAGCGCCAATCCCACGGGACCGATCCATATCGGTAACGCGCGCGGGGGCCCGTTGGGTGACGCGATCGCGTCTTTATTGGAAGCCACGGGCTGCGAAGTCGTACGCGAGTTCTACGTGAACGACATCGGCGGCCAGACCGATAAGTTGGGTTACAGCATGCTGCTGGCGGTGCCGGACGAGGTCAGCGGCGTGCGCGTGACGCGCGAAAAAGAAGGCAAGCCCGTCGAAGCGGGGTATCAAGGTGAATACGTGCGGGAATTGGCCGTGCGTGCGTTCGAGGAGTTGAAGGGAAAGATTCCGGCCGACGAAGCGGAAGCGGCGCGTATCTTGGGTCGTTACGGCATTGACCAACTCATGAATGAAATCCGTCGCGACTGCGAAGCGATGGGGATTCATTTCCAATCTTGGATCCACGAAAAACAAGTGTTGGCCCTTCAAACCGACCCGATCCTGAAAAAATTGAAATCCCAAGGAGCGACGGTCGAAAAAGAAGGGGCCGTTTGGCTCTCGGGGCAGGCCGAAGGTGCGGAAGAAAATGAATTCTTGAAAGACAGAGAATGCGTACTCGTTCGCTCCGACGGTAGGCCTACGTATTTTGCCAACGACATCGCCTATCACGCCGGAAAATACGACCGGGGTTTCGACCGGCTGATCAATGTCTGGGGCTCGAACCACCACGGTCACGTCCCGCGCGTGCAGGCCGCGATGAAATACTTGGGTTACGACCCGAACCTCCTCGAAACCGTGCTCTACCAATACGTCCGCGTGCGCCGCGGCGCTGACGCCGTCAAGATGTCGAAGCGCGCCGGTAATTTCGTGACGGCCGAAGAGGTCTTGAGCGAAGTGGGCAAGGACGCGTTCCGTTTCTTCCTGCTCATGCGCGCTCCCGAATCCCACCTCGATTTCGACCTCGAGCTCGCACGCAAGCATTCCCAGGAAAATCCCGTGTATTACGTCCAGTACGCGCATGCCCGCTTGGCCTCGATCGAACGAAAGGCCAAGGAAATGAATCTAGAAAATTTGGAAAATCTAAAAAAGACGGGTACCGAATTCCACGTGGCCGATTTGAATCGTCCCGAGGAGATCGAGCTGATCCAAACGATGTCGGAGTTCCCCGAAGAAGTCGAACGGGCCGCGGCCGAACTCGCTCCGCACCGCATCGCTTTCTACCTGCTCGAGCTCTCGAAGCTCTTCCAGGCTTATTATGCGAAGGCCAAGGACGACGATCATTACCGCGTGCTTGCAGGTTCTGTTGACTCAATTCGCGCGAAGAGGTATTTATGCGCGGCTCTCAAATTAACAATCGCACAAGGGTTAAGGCTTTTGGGCGTCTCGGCGCCCGAGGTCATGCAACAGGAAAACTAAACTCATGGAAGATTTTCCGAAAAGAGACCTGGACGATTATTTCTGCCGATTCACCTTCGGCCAATTCATCACGTTGATCCTGCTCGAAGTCGTGACGCTCTTTTTCGTTTTCTACCTCGGAGCGCGTTACGGCAGCGACTTGGTGGGTAGCCGCGAAGAACGCCTTCATGATCCCGACGCCCAGACGTCGGGTAAAAGCGTCAACGACATCGTGGGCCATCCTCCCGTGGACTACACCTATCCCGAAGTGCTCACGGGCCGCGGCGAACAGGGCGCGATCCGGATCAAGCCTTCCGGAGTCACGGCCGAAGACTATGCGCGGCGGCCTTCGGATTACCCGAAAGATCCGAGACTGAACCTCCCAGAACCCGCTCAGCCTGAAGCCGTCGCCGTCGAACCCAGCGCTGCGGCCACTCCGCGAAATCCGGAACCCTTGCCCGAAGAGCCGGTCGCGCCCGTTCCTACGGAAGAACCTGCGCCTCCGCCGGCTCCGGCCGTGAAACCCAAGGGCGCTTTCGCGATCCAAGTTGGTTCTTACCCGACGCCCGAGGAAGCCGCTCAGATATTGGCGCGTTGGAAAAAGAAAGGCTATGCAGCCTATCAGCTCAGTGCCGAAATCCCGGGTCGCGGGACTTGGTATCGCGTGCGTTTAGGCGGATTCGCGAAACGCGACGAAGCCACGAAGTACCTGGAACGCTTTCGCACCAAGGAAAAGATCGACGCCATCATCGTTCCCACGAAAAATTAAACAAACTGGTCCTTTCTTTTTCCGATCCAAAATTCTAAGTCTCGCTCCCCATGCCCCCTCATATACGTAATTTCTGCATCATCGCCCATATCGACCACGGTAAATCGACGCTCGCCGACCGTATCCTGGAAGTCACCGGAGCGATCAGCGCGCGCGAGAAGAAAGAACAGTTTTTGGACAAGATGGACCTGGAGCGCGAGCGCGGCATTACGATCAAGGCCCAGGCCGTGAGATTAAATTACAAGGCCAAGGACGGCAAAACCTATCTTTTGAACCTGATCGACACGCCCGGCCACGTGGATTTCCATTATGAAGTCTCTCGCAGCTTGGCGGCTTGCGAGGGTGCGATCTTGGTCGTCGACGCGGTCCAAGGCGTCGAAGCGCAGACCGTCGCGAACGCTTATCTCGCGATCGAGAACAACCTCGAAATCGTCCCCGTCATCAATAAAATGGACCTTCCCGCGGCCGATCCAGAACGCGTGAAAAAAATGGTCGAGGACATGGTCGGTATCCCGGCCGATGAGGCCGTACTGACTTCTGCCAAGACGGGTTTGGGCATCGCCGACATCCTCGAAAAAGTCATCGCGGTTGTTCCGCCTCCGAAAGGCGATGAGACCGCTCCGCTCAAAGCGCTGGTGTTCGACAGTTGGTTCGACAGCTATGCGGGCGTGGTCGTCCTGATCCGCGTCTTCGAAGGACGCGTGAATAAAGGCACGAAAATCAGATTCGTCTCCACGGGCAAGGATTACGAAGTCACCAAGATCGGCGCGTTCACGCCTCACGCGGTGGAGCTTCCTTCGCTGGGCGCGGGCGAGGCCGGGTTTTTCATGGCGGCGATCAAGAGCGTCCATGAAACAAAGATTGGCGACACTGTCACCGAAGCCGCCCGCCCGACGACCGAACCTTTGGAAGGATTCCGGGAAGTCAAACCCATGGTGTTTGCGGGCGTCTATCCCATCGATTCGACGCAGTATGAAAACCTCAAAGTCGCTTTGGAAAAATTAAAGTTAAACGACGCCTCGTTTTCCTATGAGCCGGAAACGTCGCAAGCCCTGGGCTTCGGTTTCCGTTGCGGGTTTTTGGGCCTCCTGCATTCGGAAGTCATTTGCGAACGTTTGGAGCGTGAATTCAATCTCGAGCTGATTACCACCGCGCCGACCGTCGTCTTCCGCGTGAAAACGACCAAAGGGGAGTGGGTCAACGTCGACAACCCCTCTAAATTTCCGCCGGAACAAAATATCGAAGAGATCCACGAGCCTTTCATCAAGGCGCACATGCACTTGCCGTCGTCTTACGTGGGCAACGTGATTCAGCTTTGTTCGGGACGCCGCGGCCTGCAGACCAAGATGGATTTCTTGAGCCAGGATCGCGTTCATCTGACATATGAAATGCCTTTCGGCGAAGTGATGTTCGACTTCTTCGATCGCCTTAAATCTCTGACCCAAGGTTTCGCGTCGTTCGACTACGAATTTATGGAATGGCGCCCGTCGGATCTGATTCGTTTGAATATTTTGGTGAATACCGAACCCGTCGACGCGCTCTCCGTGATCGTGCACCGCGACAAGGCCGCGGAACGCGGGCGAGAGATCGCCTCCAAACTCCGGCAGGAAATTCCGCGACAGCAATACGAAGTCGCCATCCAAGCCGCCGTCGGCGGTCGCATCATCGCCCGCGAAACGGTCAAAGCTCTCCGTAAAAACGTCACCGCGAAATGTTACGGCGGCGACATCACGCGCAAACGCAAACTTCTCGAGAAGCAAAAAGAGGGCAAGAAGCGCATGAAGCAGGTCGGCAGCATCGAGATCCCCCAGGAAGCTTTTTTGGCCGTGCTGAAAGTCGACTAATCCACTCTTTCTCTGGTAGGATAAGCGCCATGCCTAACCAAATCTTCGAAATGCAAAGCGTCGTGAAGGCCACGCCCGAAGAGGTGTATGCCTGGCACGGGCGGCCCCATGCGTTCGACCGCATCATGCCGCATTGGGAACGGACGTCATCCGCGGTCGTCTCCCATGATTTCAAAAACGGTCTCGAAGTCGCCTTTCAATTTTACTTAGGCCCCGCGGCCGTGCCCTGGGTGGCGCGGTATCAAGACGTCGTGCCGGGACGCGAGTTCACTGACGTCCAGATCCAGGGACCGTTTCCTTACTGGAAACACACCCATCTTTTTCTGCCGGAAGGCGAGGGCTGCCGCATCATTGATCGCGTTGAATACGCGTTGCCCGGCGGTGTTCTGGGGGACTGGCTAGGAGGGCCGTATGCGCGGCAACGTCTCGAGCGTATGTTCGCGCACCGCCACGTGATTATGAAGCGTGAATTCGACGGAAAGCCCCAAGACATCGCGCGTAATATCTTAGTGACCGGAGCGACGGGGCTGATCGGATCTTCGCTCGTGCCGCTTTTGAGTGTCCGCGGCCATCACGTCACGCGGCTGACGCGTACTCCGCAGATCGCAAACGACGTCGCTTGGGATCCGGAAAAGGATCGCTTGGAAGAAAGCCTTTTGGAAGCTCAAGACGTCGTCGTGCATCTCGCGGGAGAAAACATCGCGGGTTATTGGACCGAGGAGAAAAAGGAAAAAATCCTGCAAAGCCGTCTCCAAGGCACGCGGTTGTTGGTGGATCGCATGCTCAAGACAAAAAACAGACCCGGAACTTTCATCGCGGCTTCGGCCATCGGCTATTACGGTGACCGGGACGAAGACCTCCTGACCGAAGAGGCCACACCGGGAAAAGGATTTTTGGCGGAGGTTTGCAGGGCTTGGGAAGAGACTCTCAAGCCCCTGGAACACGCAGGGGTGCGCGTGGTGATTCCCCGTATCGGCGTCGTGCTATCACCGCGCGGTGGTGCATTGAAAGCCATGAAGATTCCATTTTTATGCGGTCTCGGCGGGAGGATCGGATCGGGCCGCCAGTATTTAAGCTGGATCGCGATCGACGACGTCTGCGGGCTGATTCACCATGCGGTGT
>JBPOJN010000016.1:0-6128 GCA_052033505.1 Myxococcota bacterium
AGCGAGCCCGACTCGAGCCGCGCGTGTGCCTGCACCACCTCCGCAAAAGAAAAAACCCGGTCGAGCACCGGCGAAAGCTTCCCGCGGTCGATCCAAGAAATGATTTCGTAAAGACTGCCCTTCGGCCCCATCGTCGAACCCAAGATGTTCTGCTGCTTGATGAAGAGGTGGCGCAGGTCGATTTTTACGTCGTAACCCGCCGTCGCCCCGCAAGTGACCAAGGTCCCGCCGAACGCCAAGCACTTCAGCGCCTTGTCCCAGACCGAACCGCCGACATGCTCAAAAATCACGTCCGCGCCGCGTTTCTCCGTTATTTTTTTGACTTCCGCGGCTACGTCTTGGGTGCGGTGATTGATGACGTCCTCGGCGCCGAGCGCCCGGATCGCGTCGAATTTCTCCTCCGCCCCCGCCGTCGCGATCACGCGCGCGCCGAAGAGCTTCGCGATCTGCACTCCCGCCGAACCCACGCCCGAGGCCGCCGCGATGATGAGAGCGGTCTGTCCCGGCCGGATTTTCGCGCGTTCAACCAGCATCTGCCACGCCGTCAGAAACGCCAGGGGCGCGGCCGCTGCTTCTTCGAACGAAAGTTTTTTCGGTTTGGGGAAAAGATTGTGCACGGGCACGAGCTTGTATTCGCACTCGAGACCGTCTTGATGCTCGCCGTAGATTTTATAGTCGCGGCAGTGATGATCGCGGCCCGACAAGCAGGATTCACAGACGCCGCAGCTCGTGGAGGGATTGATCAGGACTTCGTCGCCTTTTTTCCAACACGGCGCGCCCCCTTCTATTTCTGCGCCCACGTCTTCGATCACGCCGGAGCCTTCGCATCCGAGGATAATCGGCAACGGAATCTTCACGCCGGGCAGGCCTCTGCGCACCCACAGGTCCATGTGATTCATCGCGATCGCCTTCATTTTCACCAGCGCGTGGCCCGCACGGACTTCCGGCGCTTCGATGTCGTCGATTTTCAAAACTTCCGGACCGCCGTGAGCGTGGATGCGGATGGATTTCATAAAATTTCCTTAAGACTTGAGGTCATAATTGCCATCGAACCATTGACGCAAAACAATTCCTCTTTTAGGTTGGCGGTGCATCGCTTCCGGATTTCGTTAATTTGAGGAGATTCTTATGCCTTACGTGATCAATCAAGAGTGTTTGGGCGAACAATACGCGGATTGCGTCGACGTTTGCCCGGTCAATTGCATCTATCCCGGCGATTATAAAAACGAAAAATTCATGGTCATCGATCCCGACATTTGCATCGACTGCGGGGCATGCCTGCCCGAATGTCCGGTCGAAGCCATCGTGGCCTCCGTCGACGACGCGCCCGAATGGGCGAAAATGAACGCGGAATTCTCCCCTCTCTTCAAGAATAACCCCGCGATCACGCCGCGTTCGCCGCAAGATCCGCCGAAGAAGAAGCATCCGAATCCCGATCTGAAGCCTTAAAACCACCATGTCGACCCCGAACCGCATGCAGAAGCACTGGCCCGCGATGGCGGATTTTCTACAGAGAGAATGGCCGCTGCTGACTCAAGTCGACTTAGAAGACATCGACGGCGAATACGACCGGCTCATCCATAAAATCCGCCGTATTTACGGGGGCGGCGCCGAAATCCAGATGGAAGGTAAGATCAAGACGAAGATCCAAAGAAAGTTGAACGAATTAGAAGACCTATCTTACTGATAGTTAATAGCTTTTCGGATTTATCCATTTAAAAATTATTATTTTGCAAAAATCGCCGAAACTAGTCTTGTCTTCGATCCGATAAGCTCTTGACGGCGACTTTCGCCTTCTTATGGGATCGACTCTAGGCTCAGTCATGCAGGTTCCGAAAATCGCGGCCACACCCGTGGTCACGTCTACTGCGCCTATCCCCGTCGCAACGGTTCCGGTCCTGCCTGCCGTCGTCGGAGCCTCCGCCAGCGCCGCCCTTTACCTCGCCGCCTCCACGGCCCATTTTCTGGGCGGATCCGCCATTTCGCGCGATTTCAAAGACTTAGCCGAGAAAATTTTAACTAAGACGCAGCCGAACGTTTTTGACTGGCTGGCCCATACCTTGGATCCGCTGGGCCTGGGCCTTTCGGAATATTTCAAAAAAGCCGCCCTGCAACAGCGGGACACCGGAAAACCGGCCTCTCAAAAAACGGCGAACGAAAACGCCAAAATCGTCGCTACCCAAAAGTCGGCTTCGAGCACACCCACGCTTCCAGCTTCGGCCCTGGAAAACGGCTCCGGCATCACACTGATGACGACGGGCACCTTGCCGGACACGGAACCTCTTTCCACCGTCGCACTCACGAACGTATCCGTCGTCACGACCCAGCTTTCAGCCGCGGGCTCTGAAGAACGCCACTCTCTCGATGCCGTCAGAGCGCAGACTTCCGCGAACCCAAACATCGCCTGGCCAAAAGTCGACGCGTCCCTGTCCTCCGCGAATCTCATCGTCACTCCGGCTTCCATCGGATGGGCCACGGTTGCCGGCGGACATCCGGGATTTTTCTCGCATCTTTTCAACCAGATTTCTTTCGACGGCGACGCGGAGCTGAAGGCCTTTCTCACGGGATATTCCCGCGAGACCGAACCCGTCGTGAAACTCGTTCGTCGCGCGGTCGCGGATGTGTTTTCGCACTACTGTTCTTTTTACCGCACGACGCCGGGAGCGATGGGCGCCGAGACGAGTCTGGAACTGAAGCGCACGGAACGCGGCTTCGAAATCCGCCTCCAAGGCCGTTCGCAGAGCTCTGCTTCTGCATTTCCAAATTTACAAAACCTAAACATCGACGAAAGCGATTCCGCCTTCGATCGCTTCCCGCGCCGCTTGGAAGGATCGCTGGCCTTATTCCCTCTGGGCGCGAAATTGGAAAAACGCTCCGACACGGAAGGCGTTTTTTTGGCCTTTGTGCCGATTCCGGCCGCTTATCTCCGCTCCGAACGCATCGAAGCTCCTTACTCTTCGTCCGTTCTCGAACACAGAGGAACGACGGGCCGTGCCACGCCCCGCGTCTCGAACGACAATCATCGGGATCGTGATCAAGGCCAAGGCCGCGGACAGAATTCCCCCAACTCTCAAGACCAAAGCTCATCTCAAGACAACCTGCCCGACACGAATTCCGACGAAGCCGCCGCCTAAAACTTTGACTTTCACGCGCTGGATTTTTAATTTCCCGAAATGCCCACTCCTTCGAAGACCGACGGCCTCCTGCAACTCGGCGCCTCCGCCCCTGATTTTTCGCTAAAAGGCATCGACGGGAAAACGCATTCGCTAAAAAGCTTCGCCGATAAAAAAATTCTAGTCGTGATCTTCACCTGCAACCACTGTCCCTACGTCCAAGGCTGGGAAGGCCGCCTGATCGCGATCCAAAACGATTTCGCCGCAAAAGGCGTGCAACTGGTCGGCATCAATTCCAACGACGACAAAAAATACCCTGAAGACAGTTTCGACGGCATGGTCGAGCGCGCACGCGAGCAGGGTTTCAACTTCGTCTATCTCCGCGATCCCGACCAATCCGTCGCCCGCGCTTACGACGCCGCATGCACTCCCGAAATTTTTGTTTTTGATGCGACGCGTAAGTTGAGGTACCATGGCCGCGTTGATGATAACTTCAAAGATCCGAAGGCAGTGACGTCCCACGATCTTCGCAATGCCTTGGAAGATCTCGTGGCTGGACGTTCGGTGGGGGTACCGAAGACACATGCCATGGGTTGCTCCATCAAATGGGTATGAGCGGGGCTTCAAGCCTCTCCATCCTTCTATGAAATTGCCCCACGGGATTTTTTCCCGCCTGACCGTTCGCGGTCTCATGATCGTTTTCTTCGTGCTGGTCATCGGCCTCTGGGTGGGCCTGCGCGTCTACCAAAAAAACAACGCCCTGCAGCTGCGCGCTTCCGTGGATTCGATGGTCGGCGTTTCCGACAGGGACAATCTCGAGATCGCCAAGCTTAAGAAACTCATCAAACGCCAGAGCTACGAAGACGAAATCTTCCTCGTGATCTCGCTCGCGGGCATCTTGGGGTTGACGGGACTCGTCTGGACTTTTCTAGGCGCCCCGCTCTCGCAGCTCGCGCGCGGCATGAGACTCCTGTCGAACCAGCGCTGGAAATATCCGCTGCCGATCAAGGGTTTTGGGGAAATCTCCGACCTGATCCGCTCGTTCAACCACATGGCCGAGCTCATCAATCACCAAAAAGAAACACTCACGCGCGAGGCTGAGACCGACGAACTGACGGGGCTTCTGAATTTCCGCGCGTTCCAAGACCGCGTCCAGGCCGAAATGTCCCGGTCACGGCGGAACGGTAAGCCCCTGTCGTTGATCCTGGCCGACATCGATCATTTTAAGAAATTCAACGACACGCACGGCCACCTCGCGGGCAACGACGCGCTCAAAGACATCGCCACGCGTCTGCGCGAAGGCTGCCGCCAATACGATTTCGTCGCACGCTTCGGCGGGGAGGAATTGGCCGTCGTGATGCCCGAGACCGGCCACGAGGACGCGATCCTCATGGCGGAAAGACTCCGCCGCCTGATTTCGCAGGGGACGTTCGGGCTCACCGTGAGTTGCGGCGTCGCAACGTTCCCGAAGGAAGCGAAGGACCTAAAACAATTGATCGCGGTCGCCGACGAACGCCTCTACGAAGCGAAATCCCAGGGCCGGAATCGCGTCTGTGCGTAAACATTTGTTGCCCCGGACCGTGAAATGCGTTTATTCCCGGAAATTCCATGGCAAAACAACAAACGATCACCTCATCCAGCAGCGCGGAATATTTTTCCAAAAACCTCCAGCAGGTCGGTTTTTCGTCTTATACGAAGGCCGCGCTGACCACGATCAAAGAAGCCGTCGATAACTCGCTCGACGCCTGCGAAGATGCCGGCATCCTGCCCGACGTCTCCGTCTTCGTCGAAAAAGTCGGCGAAGGCACCGCGAAAAATTCCGATGCCATTCGCATCAGGGTCGAAGACAACGGGCCCGGACTTGAAGCGGAAGACGTCGTCAAAGTCTTCGGCGAATACCTCGCCAGCTCGAAATTCGGACGCGGCCGTTGCAGTCGCGGACAGCAAGGCATCGGCATCTCCGCCGTCACGACCTGGGCCCAGCTCACCAGCGCCCGCGGCGCCACCGTCATCACGAAGACGGAGAAGATGCGCAAAGCCGTCAAATGCATCGTCGAAGTCGACATCAAGCACAACAAAGGCACGCTGAAAGAAAAAGAAACCATCGACTGGGACCGCGAACACGGTCTCTCCTGCGAGTTCGTCATCGACGCGCGCGTGCAACTGAACGGCGAAGGCGGTCTACTCGCGTACCTGACCGGCACGACGCTCGTGAACCCGCATTTGACGTTGCACTACAAAATGCCCGGCGAAGAAAACGCCGACTGGGTCGAAGTCCCGCGTGTCACCGACATCTTGCCCGAAATCCCCGACGCGATCGAACCGCATCCGCACACGATGAAACTGGGCGAATTCATCGCCCACTCGCATCTCTTCGGCCGCGTCACCGTCGCCGCTTGGCTCAAAAAAGGCTTCTCCCGCATCTCCGACGGTATTCTGGAACAAATGCGCAAAGAAGGCGGACTGCAAAAATCGCTACTCGACATGAGCGTCGACAACGCGACCGAAGAGGATTTCAAAAGAATCTTCGCCGCCCTTCAAAAAGTCCCGCTCATGGCCCCGTCGACCAAGAGCGTACTCTCGATCGGGGAGGCCGCGCTCGCGAAAAGCATCCAGCGCGTCGGCCAAGTCGACTTCTTCGCCGTCGTCTCGCGCAAGCCCACGATCTGCGACTTCAAACCGGTCTTGGTCGAAGTCGCCGTCGCGCGCCTGCTCGATAAAAATCTCTCGGAAGACGAATCCGTCACTTTATTACGTTTCGCGAACCGCGTGCCGCTCCAATTCGACAAGGCCGCCTGCGCGATGACCCAGGCCGCGACCTCGGTCAATTGGCGCTCTTACGGACTCGACCAACCCAAAGGATCGTTGCCCTTGGGTCCCTACATCATCGCGATCAGCGTGGTCTCGCCGTTCTTTAATTTTAAAAACGCCTCCAAAGAAACCGTCGACGCCTCCGAGGAACTGGTCGAAGAAATCCGTCGTACCTTGATCCAAGCCGGCCAACGTCTCTCGAAA
>JBPOJN010000051.1:0-47424 GCA_052033505.1 Myxococcota bacterium
CAACCCTTCACCAGGATTCGGCGCCAATAAAAACTCACCGGCGTCGCCGCCAGACTCAGAGTAAAAAAGCCCCCCGATGGAAACGCCTTGAGTCAGAGGTTGTAGCTGAAAAACGAACTTGGCATGCGTCATGCCCAGCTCATGAAGTTCTTTTTCGATTAGACGCGAAAGCCGCTGCGCCCCCTGCGTTCTTTTTTGGCTTAAGTCGCGCGCGGCCTCAACGACTTTTTTCTCGAACCCACGGATTTCAGACTCCAACGCCCGCGTATCCAGATTTTCCAGGAGATCCAGGTCCGCTCTCATCTCTTGGGCCTTCGCGATCAGGCTCTCTTCGGAGCCCCCGTATTTTTTCTTCAATCGCAAAATCAAGGCCAGGCGGTCTTCCACCTCCTGCAAGCGCTCCGGATCGCCGCTCAAACGGTCGCGGTAACGTCCCAGTTCGCGCGCGGTCTCGCGCACCCTCACCGCGGCTTCCTCGACTTCACTCACGTGCGTTTCCAAAGAAGCGTCGATCTGCGCCATGGCCTGCAGGTCTTTTTGAGCCGCGTTCAAGACTTCGGAAACCGCGCCTTCGCCGGAGTCCAGGAACGCGTCCACACGGTCACAGAGTTCTTTCAGCTTCACCGCGTGCTTTGCGACGTCGCGTTCGCGGCGCAACTCTTCTTCCTCCCCGGCGCGCACGGCGGCTTGGTCCAACTCACGGAGCTGGAAACTCAAAAACTCCTGCTTCTCGCGGATTTCACGTTCCCTCTCCTCGAGTTTTTTTTTCTTCTCCAGGGCCGCGACCAAACTCCTGAAATGTCCGTGGTAGGCTTCGCAGTCGAGGTTCAAAAAATCGTCCAACAAGCTTAAATGCCGTTCCGTCGTCAACAAGACCTGCTGGCTGTGTTGCCCCGCGAGGTCCATGCGCCGGGATCCGGCTTCTTCGAGCGCCGACACGGGCACGGGGCGTTCATCCACGTACGCGCGGCTCTTACCCGAACGCGAGACCACGCGGCGTAGCGAGGTCTCCTGCGCGTCCTCGGCGAAAAGCGCCGTCACTTCCATTTCGTCCTCGCCTTGGCGGATCAGATCCACGGAAGCGCGCGCGCCCATCAGGAGCTCGATCGCTTGGACGATGATGGATTTTCCGGAACCGGTCTCGCCGGAGAGGATGTTCAGGCCTTTTTCGAATTCCAGGAGGGCGTTGTCGATCAGGGCGAAGTTCCGGATCTGCAGCGACACGAGCATGTTTTTTTGTAGCACAGGTTTTTTCGCAAAGTCCACGCTCTTCCCCGCTTGGTTTTTGGAAAAATCTGAAGTAATTTCCATCGGAAGATGGCCGAGCTTTTCGACGATATTCCGACCAAACCGAAAGCGGCGAAACCGGTCTCGCAATCAACCGGCCCGGCGCCTCAATCCCCTTTGGCCGAACGGATGCGTCCGCAGACCTTAGATGATATCGTCGGCCAGAAACACCTCTTGGGCGAAAACGGCCCTTTAAGACGGCAGATTTCTTCGGACCATATCCCGTCCTTGATCCTCTGGGGTCCGCCGGGAACGGGAAAAACCACGATCGCGCGCGTGATCGCGCATCATTCTAAATCACGTTTCCAACCGATTTCGGCCGTCTTAGCCGGCGTGAAGGACTTAAAAGAAGTCATCGAGCTCGCCAGGCGCTTCTATCGCTCCGAAGAGAAACGTACGATTTTGTTCGTGGACGAAATCCACCGCTGGAATAAATCGCAGCAAGATACGCTGTTACCCCACCTGGAAGACGGGACAATCACGCTGATCGGCGCCACGACCGAAAACCCGTCTTTTGAAATCATCGCCCCTCTTCTATCGCGGGCGAAAGTCTACGCCCTTGAGCCGCTGAACGCCGAAGACTTGAAAGAACTGATCGTACGCGCCTTGGCGGACAAGGAACGTGGTTTGGGCCATGCGCATCTCACGCTCGCGCCCGAGGCGTTGGATTTCATCGCCGATACTTCCGATGGGGACGCACGCCGGGCTTTGAATACCTTGGAAATCGCCGCGGGCCTCCTGAGTTCTGTGCCGGACAAGGACAAAGTCATCACGGCCGCGGTGGTCGAACAAGCCGTTCAGAAAAAATCCCTGCTCTACGACAAATCGGGCGAAGAGCACTACAACGTCATCTCCGCCTTCATCAAATCCATGCGCGGATCGGACCCGGACGCGGCGGTTTATTGGATGGCACGCATGCTGGAAGCCGGTGAGGAACCCCTCTTCATCGCGCGGCGCATGGTGATTTTCGCCTCCGAAGACGTGGGGAACGCCGACCCGCAGGCGATCCAGGTCGCGGTGTCGGCGATGCAGGCCTTTGATTTCGTGGGTCTCCCGGAAGGTTGGATTCCCCTCGCTCAGGCCGCCACCTACTTGGCCTCCGCCCCGAAAAGCAACGCGAGTTACCTGTCTTATCTCGAGGCGAAAGAGGACGTGCACAAAGAAGGCACGCTGCCGGTCCCGAAACACATCCGCAACGCGCCGACCAAACTGATGAAGTCCATGGATTACGGCAAAGGCTACCTTTACCCCCATGACTTCGAAGGGCACGCGGTCGCTCAGGATTATTTACCGGAAAAATTGCGGGGTAAGAATTATTACCGCCCCACGGACAACGGTTACGAAAAGAAGATCGCGGAAAGACTCCGGAGCCTACCCAAAAACAAGCCATCGAAATGAAAAAAGGGCCCCTTTCGGGACCCTTTTTTCGAAACTAAAATCTCAAACCGTCTTTTTTAGTGCATGAAACGGACGGAATTGATCGAGGCCATGAACTCATTGGCGAACGAGCTGAAGTTGTTCGTCGGGCCCGTGCATTCCAGCTTCAAACCCTTGGCGGCGTCGCGATAGACGGCGACCAAGTAGTTCAATTCACCGCTCTGTCCGGAAAGCAAAGAAACGTTGCGTCCGTTGATCACGCGATTCTGAACGCTGGTCACGTTGATGCCGCGAGCTTGCAGGTCTTTCTTAGCCTTGCTGGCATACTGATGCGCCGTTTTGCCGGTGGCGTTCGGATCATAGATCAGCTTCATAACGGGGTTCGCACCTTCACGATGCAAGACCCAGCGCACGGCTTCTTCGCTGATGTTCTTCGTTTGCGTGTCCCAAGACGGGCTCGGCTTGCAGACCTGGAACGTTCCGTCGACGACGACGCACGTTTTGCTGGTCCAGTTGAGATACCCTGCGGCCTGGGCCTTACCCAAACCGGTCATCGATACCACCGCGGCCATCAAGATGGCGACGGCAAGAACTTGTTTTCTCATATTTATTTCTCCTTTTGAGGGCCCGCTGGGTAACACAGGGTCCATATGAATGCAATCTTAACTCGAAGAGTTTTTGTTTAGGCGCCGACGGCTTTCTTTTTCACGTCCGACTTCTCAAGCTTAGTGACTTTTTCCGCGCTGGCGACAGCTGCGGCGTCCTTGGCGAGACCGACTTTGTGAAAAATATCTTTTTCAATGTCGGCGGCGATCGCTTTAGTGTCGCGCAAGAACAAGCGCGCGTTGTCACGGCCTTGTCCGATGCGTTCGCCGTTGTAGGCATACCAAGTCCCTGATTTTTCAACGACCTGATGCAGTTCCGCCATGTCCAAGATCTCTCCGTCGCGCGAAATGCCCTCGCCGTAGATGATGTCAAATTCGACTTCGCGGAACGGAGGCGCGACTTTATTCTTCACGACTTTCACGCGCGTGCGGTTGCCGACGACCTGGTCGCCGTTCTTGATCGGGGCGATGCGGCGGATGTCCAAGCGGACCGAGGCGTAGAACTTAAGCGCGTTGCCGCCGGTGGTCGTTTCAGGATTTCCGAACATGACGCCGATCTTCATGCGGATTTGGTTGATGAAAATGATCATGGTCTTCGCGCGGGCGGCCGTCGCCGTCAGTTTGCGCAAGGCCTGGCTCATGAGACGGGCTTGGGCGCCCATTTGGGCCTCGCCCATTTCGCCTTCGATTTCCTTGCGGGGAACCAAGGCTGCGACGGAATCGATGACGATCATGTCGATCGCGCCGCTCTTGACCAGCATGTCCGCGATTTCCAGGGCCTGCTCGCCGCTGTCCGGCTGCGAGATCAGCAGGTCTTCGGTTTTGACGCCCAGTTTTTTCGCATATTGAACGTCGAGCGCGTGCTCGGCGTCGATAAAGGCCGCGACGCCGCCTTTTTTCTGCACCTGCGCCAACGTC
The DNA here is from genome assembly GCA_052033505.1 of Myxococcota bacterium. GTDB lineage: Bacteria > UBA10199 > UBA10199 > JACPAL01 > JBPOJN01. The sequence goes on from JBPOJN010000051.1 coordinate 4,188, forward strand.
GTCAGCGCGAGCGTCGTTTTACCCGAGGACTCCGGACCGTAGACTTCAATGATGCGCCCTTTCGGCAACCCGCCGATACCTAAAGCCAGATCCAATCCGAGCGACCCGGTCGGGATCGACTCGATTTCCTGCTTAAGCTCTTCGACGCCCAAACGCATGATGGCGCCTTTTCCGAATTGTTTTTCGATGGTACCGATCGTTGTCGAGATGATTTTGTCTTTTTCTTTTCCGTTTTCCATAAGCCCTCTTTTTGTTTTCAATTATCAAATTACTTTGGGGAGTCCATCCCTATTTGGATAGGAACGGCAAGGTCTAAGCAAAGAAAATGCCAGCATTCCACAGGTCCGCACACCGAACTAAAAATCAAAACCGTCCGAAGGCCGGTCGGAGGCGTTGCGGAATCAAACTCCGGTCGTCCGAAGGGACTTGCGCAACAGATCCAATGCCGAAAAAGCCGCGGCGCGCTTGACCATGTCGCGTGGGAAGCTGAAAAAAAGCTTTCTGTGCACGGTCTCCCGCGGCGTCGCCAAGGCGATATGCACCGTGCCGACGGGTTTTTCGGGCGTACCGCCGTCGGGACCCGCGATGCCCGTGATACCGATCCCGTAGGTCGTATTCGCCAAGCGCCGGATGCCCTCGGCCATGGCGATCGCGGTTTCTTCGCTGACGGCCCCGTGTTTTTGCAAAGTTTCAGCGGGGACATTTAATAGCTGCATTTTGGATTCGTTCGAATACGTCACGACGCCCCGCTCGAAGGTGCTGGAAGAACCCGGCACGTCGGTCAGCAGGTTTGCGACTAAACCTCCCGTACAGGATTCCGCCGTCGCGATGGTTTCACCGCGCGAGCGCAAGGTTTCACCGATCCACCGCGGCAAGGCCACGTCGTCCTCGGAATAAGCCAGATCTCCCAGGCGCTCCCGGATCTTTGCGACTACGGTTGCGACGCGTTCGGAAGCCGAGACTTTTTGATCGGGCTTATCCCATGCGGTGACTTTCAATAAAATTTCCGGGAAGAAAACCCGGTACGCGAGATCCACGCCGCTCAAATCGATCGGGTCGTCGCCCTCGAGCTTATGAGCCATCGTCGCCTCTGGCGCGCCGAAACAACGCAGGATTTTGTGCGCATAGCCACGCTTGCCGCCGGCGATTTCTTCCAAAGCCGGAAGTATCGACGCCTCGAACATGCCCTTCATCTCGCGGGGGACTCCCGGCAGGAAGAAAAAACGGCAGCCCCGATAATCGACGTCCGTGCCCGGGGCGGTCCCGAAGGGATTCGGAATGCGGCGCGCGCCCTGGGGCAAGAGAGCCTGGCGTTTGTTGTTTTCGGACATCTCGCGGTTCATGCGGCGGAAACGTTCTTCGATTTCGCTTAAAGCGGCCGGATCCATCACGAGAGGCACCCCGAAAGTCTTCGCCGCCGTCTCGATCGTAATATCATCGGAGGTCGGCCCCAACCCCCCCGTCACGATGACGGCTTGCGATCGCGAAGCCGCGAGTCTTAAAGCTTCTGAGATCGCTTCCGGCTCGTCGCCGACGGTCTGATGCCAGTGCAACGTATATCCTCGCGTCCAGAGAGATTCGCCCAGCCACGCGAAATTCGTGTCGGTGATCGCTCCGGAAAGGACTTCGTCGCCGATGGTTAGGACTTCGATTTTCATAAAATCACCTAGAGAGCACGCACCGCGATTTGCAGCACCAAATTCGCCAATATCCCCGCTCCGACGTCGTCCATCATCACGCCCCAACCACGCGGCAGGTCTTGCAGGCGCGAGATCGGGAACGGTTTCCAGATATCGAAGAGACGGAAAAGGACAAATCCTGCGACGGCGGTTTTCCAAGTGAAAGGCAAGAAAGCGAGCGCCAAGATCACGCCCATCACTTCGTCGATCACGATGACCTGGGCGTCGACTTTTTGAAGTATGATTTCGGCCTGAGTGGAAACCCAGACGCTCACGAGAAACAAGGTCGTCAAAGTCACGAGATACGCGGGTAACGGCAAACGCATCAGACACCACGCGAATCCCAGTCCAACGACCGAGCCGTAGGTGCCCGGCATGCCCGGAATCCAGCCGCTTCCAAAACCCGTGGCGATAAAGAGGATGATACGGCACATGAAATTGATTGCGAACCTCCGAGTCCTTGAATTAGCTCAGCGTCGTCTCGGTTCGTCCACCAAAATTTCATCCGAAAGGATTTTATGAAACTCAAAAACAAAATCGCCGTCGTCACCGGAGGCGCCCAGGGCATCGGCCGCGCGATCTCGAAGCGCCTGGCGGAGGACGGAGCCACGGTCGCGATTTTCGACATGAAAGCGGAAGGCGAAAAAACGGCGCAGGAAATCAACGGACTCTTCCTCAAAACCGATTGCACCAAAAAATCCGAGGTTGACGCGTCGGTTGCGACGGTCATTCAAAAATTCGGTCAAATCGATATTCTGGTGAACAACATCGGCTGGGCCCTGCCCACGTTTTTCATCGAAGAAGACGAAGCGTATTGGGACAAGGTCATCGCGGTGAATTCGAAGACGCAGCTCTTGGTCACGCACGCGGTCTTGAAGGACATGACGAAACGCAAGAGCGGCCAAGGAAATTCAAAGATCGTGAACATCGCCTCCGACGCAGGTCGCGTGGGCCAAATGCAGGGCGTCGTGTATTCTCTTTGCAAGGCCGGCGTCATCGGCTTCACGAAGGGACTGGCGCGTGAGGTCGCCCGTCAGCAGATCAACGTCAACTGCCTCTGTCCGGGACCCACCGAGACGCCGCTTTACGACGAAGCGATCTCCCCAAAGATCAAAGACGCCTTCTCGCAGATCATCCCCTTCAAACGCATCGCCGATCCAAAAGAGATCGCCGCGGGCGTGGCGTTTTTCTGTTCCCCGGATTCCGACTATGTGACCGGACAGGTTATTTCCGTCTCGGGGGGCTTAACGATGGCGGGTTAGACTTCACTTTTAACTTTAAAAAACAAAAGCCCCTTCGGCGTCTTTTGAAAACGCGAAGGGGCTTTTAATTTTTCGAGGAAGTTCGATCTAGCGGATCAAACTGCAACCGCCGCCGGGACCGGCACTGACGATGGCCGTACCTTCACAAACACCGGCACCGTCGCATTGGTCTCCGGTCGTTCCGGCATCCCCATCGTCGCAAGACACAGCCGCCGCCTCAAACGTACACGTACTGCTGCAGCAGTCGCCGTCGACCGTATTGCCGTCGTCGCACTCTTCGCTGCCGCTGGATTCAACAACGCCGTTGCCGCAAACGGGAAAGGAAAGCCGCTGGCCGTAGATCTCAAACTCCTCATCGACCAAGGGAGTCGTATCATCGTCGGCAGTCCATACGACCAAGTATTGATTGAGAGAAGGGTTGTAGGCGACCTGCGGATAAAAAGCCACAAATGCGACGCTCCCATCGAGCCCTGTATCACTGACTTGAAAACCGTCCCCAACGACGACTCCTGTATCCGCGTCCAGGCGCCGGGCGAAGATTTCAAACTCGTCATTCACGCTGGTATCTCCGTACCACGTCACAAGATACTCATGGGCGACGGCATTGTAGGCGGCTGTGGGAATGGCGGCGTAGAAATTATTATCTCCTGAGGGGCCCTGGTCGCTGACCTGAAAATCGTTCCCGATTTCGTCTCCAGTAGCGGCATCCAATCGCTGGCCGAAAACTTCGCCTTCTCCACCGACCACAACGGCCTCGCCGGCCCACAAGACCAGGTATTCATTACGGGTAGCGTTATAGGCCGGAGTGATCGAATACGAGGAGAGGTAGATACTGACAGCCCCTGCGGGGCCCATGTTGCTGATCTGAAAATCGTTATCTCCAACTTCGGCGCCCGTAGCGGCATTCAAGCGCTGGCCGTAGATTTCGAACTGGTCGTTGACGGCGTCGTCCCCGATCCACGTGACTAAATATTCATTGTTAGTGATATTATAAGCGACGCCCGGATACAGGGCACTGTAATTATCGTTCTCATCGGGACCTATGTCACTGATTTGAAAATCATCGTCACCCACTTCGGTGCCGGTCGCGTCCAATCGCTGGCCGAAAATCTCATATTCATTTTCATTCACCGGATCATCTCCGTACCAAACAACGAGATATTCGTCGTTCGTGACGTTGTACGCCACCGACGGCTCCGCGGCCGAAAATGCGGTATTGGAATCCGGCCCCATGTGGCTGATCCGAAAATCGTTCTCCCCTAGTTCGGCGCCGGTCGCGGCATCGAGCCGCTGGCCGAAGACCTCAAATTCGTTGTCGTCCAAAGATCCGGTGTCGTCGTCGCCCGACCAGACGACGAGATATTCATTTTCAGTCGCGTTGTAGGCGACACGGGGATTGTTGGCGGCAAAATTTTGATCTTCATCGGGTCCCATGTCGCTGATTCGGAATTGATCTCCGATCGAATCTCCCGTAGCGGCATCGATGCGCTGGCCGAAAATTTCGGTTTCTACACCCACTATTAACGGATCGGCTTCATTGCCCTGCCACACGACGAGATATTCGTTATCCTGAGAGTTATAAGCGATGCTGGGAAAGTTAGCGTCGTTGTCGGACTCTCCGTCCAGCCCCATGTGACTGATCCGAAAATCGTCCGCCCCGACTTCCAGTGCCGCCTGGATCGCCTGGTTCGCGCCGATCAGCGGCGAGGCTTGCGCCGTCACCGGCAAAACCCAAGTCAATGCGGCGGATAAAACCGCACCAAGAAAAAATTTCTTAAAAACCATAAATTTCGCTCTCCTTGAAACCAAACCCTAGTGTCGCCTTCTGCGCGCTACAAGTGTTTTTTAGGCCCGGGACAGGCGTGCTTTCATACCCTGCGCCATTTTGTCCGCCAAATAATACAGGCACGGTAGCGTGTAGAGGTTGAAGAAGATCGAAATCCCGATGCCCCAGTTCAGGGCGATCGCCATCGGCTGAATGAAAGGATCTTGTCCACCGATGCCGTAAGCCGCGGGGATCACGCCCAAGACCGTCGTGAGCGTCGTGAGCAAAATCGACCGGAACCGCACGCCGCAACCTTCGATGATGAGCGCCTTTAAATCCGCACCGTCTTTTTTCAAACGGTTGATGAAGACCATGATGAGCGTCCCGCCGTCGACAACGACACCCGTCAGGCCGATGATGCCCAAGAAAGCCAAAAACCCGATCGGCTCCCCCATGAGCGCGAAACCGATCACGACACCCACCAAACCGAACGGGATAGAGAGCATGATGATGATTGTCTGCAGGGCGGAGCCGAACGTCACAAGGAGTATCACGAAGATCAGGATCATGGCTCCGATCAAGGCGCGGAAGAGGCTGTCCATGGACTTCTGCGTGTCTTCTTCCTCGCCGCCGTAGTGCAACGTCACGCCGGGAAATTCCTGCGGCAGAGATTCGAATTTTTTCTGAAGGAGCCCGTTGACCTTGCCCGAAGTCGTGATTTTTTCGTCGACGTTTGCCGTGACTGTGATCACGCGCTTGCCGTCCACGTGCTTGATCGCGCCGACGCCGGAGGCTTTTTCCAGACGCGCTACGCGCGAGAGAGGGATCAAGTTCCCGTAACGGTTCATGACCAAGAGCGATTCGATCGCCGATAAATCTTTGCGCAGCTCCTCCGGAAGCCGGACGACCACGTCGATCTCGTCATCGGTCTTGCGGATGGTCGTGGCCGGAGCACCTTGAAATGCCTGGCGGACGGTTTGAGCGATTTGGTCGTAGGTCAATCCGGCCATGGCGGCCGCGTTTTCGTCGATCACGACCAAGAGCTCACCCTTGCCTTCTTCATAGTCGTCCTGGATGTCGTTGACGCCGGGAACGGTCGCAAGTTCGGTTTTGAAACGATCGACCAGGGTATTCAGCACTGTATAATCTTCGCCGCGGATCCTCACGGCGACGGGTTTACCGACGGGCGGGCCCGTCTTCACCGGATCAAAGCTCAAGCGAGTGAATTCGGAATCTTCCGAAACGGTTTTAGGAAGCTTGCCGCGCAAGTCTTCCATCACGAGATCGGCCTCGCGCGCGCGCTTGGATTCCGGCGTCAGATAAACCGCGATTTGCCCCAGGTGTGATCCGCGCATCGTAAACGGATCCGACGGGTCGTTCTGAACAATGCCGACTTGCGTGACGTAGTGATCCAATTCGCCCTCGGGCAAGCCAGCAATCAAGGCCTCCAGCGGTTTCATCTTTTCTTCCATCGCCTCGAGCGACGTCCCGATGGGCGCTTCGGCGCGCAGAAAGAAAGCTTCGACGCCTTTCGCCGGGAAGAGGATAAACTTCATCCCGAAAACCGCATAAAACGCCGCGCCGAATAGGATCAAAAACGAAACGGCCGTCGTGACGACAGGCCGCTTTAAGCAGGCCTGCAGCGATTTTAGATAAGTCTCGCGAAAACGATCGAAGTAATGATGCTGGGCGCGCTTCACATAAGCCGACGACTGACCTTCTTTTTTGGTGCGGCTTAATTCCGCCAGATGCGAGGGCAATATGATCAACGCTTCGACGAGCGACGCAACGAGGGTGATGATGACGACTTTGGGGATGTCTTGGATGAATTTCCCGAAAATGCCCGTCATGAAAAGCAGGGGAACGAACGCGATGATCGTCGTGAGGACCGTCGAAACGATCGCCGAAGCGACTTCGGAGGCACCCAAGATCGCGGCTTCCGTGTAGCTCTTCCCCTCTTCCAGATAACGCGAAATGTTATCCGAAATGACCAAGTCCTCGTCGACGAGCATGCCTAAGACCATGATCATGCCGAACATCGAGATCAGGTTGATGCTCACGCCGAAGAAACTCATACCGGCCAAGGCCGTCAGCATCGCTATGCCCATGCCCATCGCGGCCCCTAAGGCCACGCGCCACGACAGAAAAAAAATCATGGGAACCATCACGAAGAGGAAGCCTATCCAGCCGTTCGAGACTAAGACGTTCAAACGCCGCTTGATGTAGTAGGAGATGTCGTTGACCAGCGCGATTTTGAGTTCGGGTTTATTCGTCTTCCGGAATTCGTCGACCGCCGCATGAACCTTATCCATGAGACGGATCGCGTCGGCGTTTTCTTTTTTCAGTACCCAGAGGTTCAAGGAACGCGTGCCGTCAGTCCTTTCCTGCGTCTGCAACTCCTCGAAGGAGTCGCGCACGCGCGCCACGTCGCCCACTTGGACCCAGTGGCCTTCTTCGTTCGCCCTTAAGACGACCGAGGAGACGTCTTGCGAGGACTCGAGCTCTCCGGACGTCCTCAAGATCAGTTCGGGGCTGTCCTTATAAAGACCGCCGGAGACGTTCACGTTCCTCTGCGCGAGCGCGGCCAAGACCTGCGAGAGCGAAATGGCGTGCTTCCGCATGGACTCCGGATCGACCTCCACCCAGATTTCATGGTCGCGCACGCCTTTGCGTTCGACTGTAGAGACTTCCGAGATATCCAAGAGTTCGTTTTCGAGATTTAACGCCGCTTCCCTCAGTTCCTTTTCCGGCAGATTCCCCGACAAAGCGATTTCGACGATAGGTGTGTCCTTGGTCTGCAGTTCCGAGACGCGCGGATCCTGCCTCAAATCCGCGGGAAGGTCGCGTGCGTCCCCCACGGCGCGTTCGATGTCGTTGAAGATGCGGTCTTTATTTTTCGCGTCCGGATCGAGCTTGAGCACGATCAAAGAAAGACCTTCGATCGAGATCGATCCCATCTCGTCTATGTCGGCGACTTCTTTCAGCTCTTTTTCGATCGGAATCGTGATGCGTCTCTCGACCGTCTCTGGGGACGCCCCTTGATAATCCGTCATGACGGTCACAATATCGAAGGAGAAATTCGGGAAGGCCTCGCGCTTGATCTTGGGGATCGCCATGAGGCCCGTGATGACGAGGAAGGCCGTCAGGGCGTTGACGAGCAGAGAATTTTTGACGGAGAATTCAGAAAGATTCATCGATGATTCTCTCCTTCTTCCGGCAACAACGTCTCCTGCGCGAGCTTTAAGCCCACGACCGCCATGCGGTAGCGGAACCACGCCGCGAGCGTTTGACGCTGCGCCGCCAAGTAATCTTCCTGGAAACGCGAGACGAAGTCGCTGGAGGAGCGGCCCGTTTCGTATTTCCTTCCCTCTTCCCTCCATTTTTCCCGCAACGCCTTTTCGGACTCGGAGAGCAGGGAGAGTTCTTTGCGGCTCGCTTGCACTTCGCGCCAATTCGCATCGACTTCCTGCGCGATGCGCTTCTCGACGTCCTTCAATTCGCGCAGGGCCCGCTTCTTTTCCTGCTCGGCTCGTTTCGATTCCGCGCGCGCGAAACGGTTCTCGACGGTCCACTGCAGCTCACCGCCCACAAAGTAGCGGGGATGGTCCGTGGCGCGGATTTCGTCCAAGGACGATCCGTAAGCGCCGTCGATGCCGTTCACGCCGACGGAGCCTACCGCGTCAAGGACGGGCCATTTTTTGTTTTTAGCGATCGACGCTTCGACGTCCCGGGCTTCGACCAAACTCTTCGCGGCGCGGTAGTCGGAGCGCCGTTGGAACGCCTGCCGCAGCACCGTCTCGCGCGAGCCGGAAAAAGAGACTTTCGCTAGCGACTGCGAAGATTCGACGCGGTCGTCTTCTCCGAAATCGAGTTGTCGCTTCAAGCGTCCCAAGTCATCGTCACGCAGCCGTACCGCTTCCACGAGGTCGCTTTCGCGCAGAGAGCGGTTCGCGCGCGCCGAGAGGATGTCCGTCGTCTCGTAGATGCCGAAGATTTTCTTTTTCTCGGATAAACTCTCGAACGTGCGCGCTTCGTCGAGAGACCGGCGCGTCAACTCGACGTTCGCTCGGTCCGCAATCCATTTCCAATAATCATAAAGCACGCCGTACACGGCTTCCGCCGACCGGCGGCGGGAGGCGTACGTGACCCGGTCCAAGTGCTTCCAGGCCGCCGTGACGTTGCCGCGGTCGATCGCACCGAAGGCGTTCCGGAGCAGCGGCTGCCGCAGGCTGAAATCGAGGCGCGAGTCGTAATAGGGATTGACGACCGCAAAAGGCGAATTCGTGCTGTTGCGTTGATTGGTCCAATCCACGCCCGCGCGCGTGCCGGTCGGAAACGCGCGGGAGACGCCGACGTTAAAATTCGTCGTCCGATTGTCCGTCCCGAAGATCGGAATCGCCTGGTCGCTCTTATCGACCAAGTGATTGACCTGGGCCTTCACCGAAGTGTCGAAAACCGATTTCGCGCCTTGCACGTAAGTCTGGGCGACTTCGCGGTCGATCTCCGCCGTCGCGACGTTTACGTTCCTCTCGAGCGCAAGATCGATCACGCGTTTTTCGGTCAGGGAATAGGTTTCGGCGGAGGCGGACGCGGGAAGGAATAAACAAAGCAGGAGAATCTTTCGACGCAAGCGATTCATAGGCGGGATTTTTCTACAGTGAACGGAGAGGAAGTTGCAACGAGCTTATGCGAGACGTTGGGAAAGAAGAGCACAGAATGCGTCCTCGGGAGCGGTCCCGAAACGGACCGTCGTCAGCACATCGACGCCGAGAGAGGATAAAATCTCCGCATTCGTCTCTTCCGCCACGCCGAAATCCGGCGTCGCTTGGTTGAGCACGACGCCTACGCACGGGATGCTTCTATTTTTCAAAGCTTCCAACGACAGCAACGTGTGGTTGATCGTCCCTAAACCCAGGCGCGCCACGAGGAGCACGGGGAATTCGCATTCGCGGATGAGGTCGATGTTGTTTTTTCCTTCGGCAAGCGGCACGAGAAGCCCTCCGGCTCCTTCGACGATGGTGAAATCGTTTTTGATCGCAATGGATTCAAAACAATCGGTGACTGAACACCAGTCAATGGAAACACTAGCTCGTTTCGCGGCCACTGCAGGCGCCAGCGCCTCTTCGAAACGGTAAGGATTGATCCAGTGGTCCGGAGCGGCCGTTCCCGACGCTTCTTTTAAAAGGCGGAAATCTTCGTGACCCGAACCGACGCCGGATTCGAAAGGCTTAAAAACGCCGACTTTCAGGCCGCGCCTCTTAAACGCTTCGGCAATCTTGCAAGCAATGTAGGTTTTGCCGACGTTCGTATCGGTGCCGACGATAAACAGGCCTTTGGGCATCTTTTCAAAAAATAAGCTCACCCTAACTGCTTCAGCAAACCAGCTAAAGTGGATTCTAAGGATGAATGATCGGGGACACGACCTTCAGGGGTCACTTTGTCGATGAGTTGAGGCAGGAGCTGTGAAAGCTGAGAGCTCACATCTCCCGAGCTCATATTCAATTTACTAGCAAATTGGTTGATCGTATTACCCAAGACACTCTGAAGTTGATCTCCCGAAACCGGCTGATTTTGTCCCGTACTGACCCAAGAATTGACAACTTCACCCAGGCCCTTCTGTTGAAAACTCTGCACGAGCCCATTGATCCCACCATTCTGATTTAACAACTGAACCGCCATCTTCAGAAGTGGTGATTGATTTTGCTGACCACCTAAAAAGGTTCCGGCAAGTTGAACGACGCTATCCAATAATCCCATAAAATCTCCTTTGTATCTCCCAAAGTGCTCTCAAAAAAAAGACTTTTAGCTAACAAAAAATTCGCGAAGGGTATCGTGAATGACCGCTATCAGAAATAAAATTTCATCTTCCGTGATCGACAGTGGCGGCATCAGGACGATCACATTCCCCAACGGGCGAATCAGCACGTGTTTTTTGCGCGCGGCGAGACAGAGGCGATGCGTTTGACGCTTTTCCAAAGGTAGATCGCCCACGTCGATCCCGACCATCAGGCCTTTTTGCCGGACTTCCCTTACTTGCGGAATTTCACGGAGCCGTTGCAACGCCTCCGTCATCGTGGCGATCTTCGGTTGAATCGCTTCGATCGTTTTTTCTTTCTCGAAAATCTTCAAATTCGCGAGCGCCGCCGCGCACCCCAAAGGATTTCCGGTATAAGAATGCCCGTGGAAGAAATGCCGGAACTCGCCATAGTCGCCGAGGAAAGCATTGTAGATTTCATCGGTCGCGAGCGTCGCTGCCAACGGCAAATAACCGCCGGTCAGGCCCTTCGCGATGCAGAAAAGATCCGGCGCGACGCCTTCCTGCTCGCACACGAACATCGTGCCCGTGCGACCGAAGCCCGTCGCCACTTCGTCGGCGATGAAAAGGATTTCATATCGTTCGCAAAGGGCCTTTAACTTTTTCAAAAATCCGTCGGGTTGCACGATTATCCCACCGGCCGCTTGAACCAAAGGCTCGATCACGAGGCCGGCGATATTAGCCGCCTCTTTTTGAAAAAGACTTTCGACCCATTCCAAACACTTCGGATCGCGCGGGCTCGGTGCTTGGAATGTCGGGAACAGCAAAGGCCGGTACACTTCGTGAAAAATCTCGATATGTCCCACGCTGACCGCACCCAGCGTGTCTCCATGATAGGAATCCTTGAACGAAACAAACTTCTGTTTGGTCTTGCGGCCTTTCAATTGCCAATATTCGAACGCGATCTTGAGCGCGACTTCGACGGCGGTCGAGCCGTTGTCAGAATAAAAGACGTGATTCAATCCCTCAGGCGTAATCTCCACCAACTTCTTCGCCAACCTCACCGCAGGCTCGTTCGTCACCCCTAGCAACGTCGAATGCGCGATCTTATCGAGCTGCGCGCGGATTGCGTCGTCGATTTCTTTTTTGCGATGACCGTGGACGTTGACCCAAAGCGAAGACACGCCGTCGAGATAGCGCTTGCCGTCGGCGGCGATGAGATAATTTCCCTCGCCGCTTTCGATCACTAGAGATTCTTCCGCTGCGTACTCCTTCATCTGTGTGAAAGGATACCAAACGGGATCCATTTTTTTTAAATCGTCATTCATGAGGTCAGGGCGTCCTTCAGTCGTTTGATTTGTTTTGCCGTATGTTGAGACGTGAGTGTCACCCGTAGCCGCGACGTACCTTCGGGGACCGTCGGCGGACGGATGCCTTGCACGAAAAGCCCGGCGTCGAATAATTTTCCCGAAATCTCCATCGTCTTTTTCGCCGAACCGATACGGACAGAAAAAATCGCCGACTCGCCATCGCTACGGAAACTCTCGATGTTTTTCCACAATCTCTGCCGGCGCTTCGGTTCCTCTTGAATGATTTTCAAGGCCGCGCGGCCCGCCGCGATCACCGGCGAAGGCAAGGCCGTCGTAAAAATAAACGACCGGGCTTTATTTAAAAAATAATCTTTCATCACTTTAGTCCCACACACAAAGGCTCCATAAGACCCGAACGCTTTACCCAAGGTTCCCATGGAAATCAGGGAGTTAGGTTGGTGCCTGGCACCAAAGCGCGTAGCACCGAGGCGGCCTTCGCCGTTTTTTCCAAAGACCCCGACGGCATGGGCTTCGTCGAGATAAACCAGGGCGTCGTATTTTTGCGCGAGATCCAGGATCTCGTCCAAAGGACAAAGGTCCCCCTCCATACTGAAGACGGATTCGGTGATGATCAACTTTTTACCCCTCATCTTCTCCCCCCTCATCCGGCGCTTTGCGCCACCTTCTCCCCCACTCTGGGAGAGAAGGGTTTCGAGGTGGTTCAAGTCATTGTGCCTATAAACTTGCGTCTTCGCCCTCGACAAGCGGCAGCCGTCGATCAAAGACGCATGATTCAGTTCGTCGCTGAAAATCACGTCGCCTTCTTGGGCCAGGGTGGGAATGACTCCGATATTCGCATGATAGCCGGAATTAAACAGAAGCGCGGCCTCGCCGCCTTTCCACGCGGCCAATTCCGATTCGAAGGCGTCCATGATTTCGAAATTTCCCGAAATCAGCCGCGCCGAACCGCTACCCGAACCGTATTTTTTCAGCGCTGCCATACCGGCCTGAACAAGTCGCGAATCGGCCGCGAGGCCCAAGTAATCGTTCGAGCAAAAATTCACGACGCGCCGGCCGTCGATCTCTATCTCGGGGCCTTGGGCGGACGCGATTGACCTCAAGCGGCGCTCCAAACCTTGCGCCTTGATTTTTTCCATCTCATCGTCGATGAAGCCCAAAGAACTCATAGGAGCGGTACATGTCACAACGTCACGACTGGACGGTAGAGGAAATTAGCGCCGTTTATAATCAGCCTTTTTTGGACCTTTTGTACGAGGCTCAGACCGTTCATCGCCAAAATTTCCGCGCGGGCGAGGTCCAGAAGTCGACTTTGCTATCGATCAAGACCGGCGCCTGTCCCGAAGACTGCGCCTATTGCCCCCAGTCCGCCCGCTACAAGACCGGCCTCGAACGCGAAGCCTTGATGACCGTCGAAGACGTACTTTCGAAAGCTCAAGAGGCCAAGGGCCAAGGTTCTTCGCGTTTCTGCATGGGTGCCGCATGGCGCGATGTCAAAGACGGACCGGAATTCGAACGCGTGCTCGACATGGTGCGCGGCGTTTCGAGTCTAGGTTTGGAAGTCTGCTGCACATTGGGCATGTTGAACGAAACGCAGGCGCGAAAGCTTAAAAGTGCGGGGCTGTCCTACTACAATCACAATCTCGACACCTCCCCCGAGTATTATGAAGAAATCATCACGACCCGCACCTACCAAGATCGCTTAGACACGCTGGAAAATGTCCGCCGATCCGGCTTGAACGTCTGCTGCGGGGGCATCGTGGGATTGGGTGAATCCAAAGAAGACCGCATTCGATTCCTGCAAGTCTTGGCCAATCAAGACCCTCAGCCCGAAAGCGTTCCCATCAATAAACTCGTTCCCGTCGAAGGAACCCCTCTCGCTCACCAAGATCAGGAAATAGATACCATTGAGTGGATCCGGACGATCGCGACCGCGCGTATTTTGATGCCAAAATCTTTCGTGCGGTTAAGCGCCGGCCGCACGGGGCTTTCCGAGGAAGCTCAAGCCCTAGCCTTTTCCGCGGGAGCTAATTCAATTTTCGCGGGTGACAAACTCCTCACAACCCCGAATCCCGAGTGGAATTCCGATCAAAAACTCTTCGAAAAGCTGGGATTGCAAGCCGTCTAAAGACCCCAGAAACTACGTTTTCGGGGCGTCAGCTCCCCAGGAACCCTTTTCGCCTTGAAAAAAACCCTTTCGGGCCCTAACCTTTATTTTTATAAAAATATAATAATTTCATATACTTATAATTATTTATCTTTCCTGACCTTATCCCCTTTTATGGCATCCTATTTGCTCTCTTACCTCTTGCCATGGCTCAAAATACGATCCGACAATCGAACCATCCCATCAATATGCAAACCCAGGTGGCGAATGCCGCAAAACCCGGCTTTTTTGGCCGCGTTAAAAAAGCCTTAGGCGAGGCCTTCAGCTCCGACACGACACCGGCCAAACAACAGAACGTCGGCCAAGACCGCTACGTGAGCGGCACTCCGATCCGGGTCGCCGCGGAAAGACATTTGGGCCGCGTGACCGCCGGACGGCCCACCATGACAGCCAAAACCCCCTCGGTTTTCTCCGACGACCAACTCGTGGCCTACTTAAATCACATCCGCCAGACCGGCGATCCGGCCACGACCAATGCTGTCGCCGCACCCGCCGCCGCCGCAAAACGCATCTCTTAATTTTACCTTGCGTTCTTTCATCCGCCTCTGCTAGTCACCCGCGCTCTTATGAAGGAAAAAATACATCCTAAGCTTCATCGCATCAAAGTCGCCTGCGCCTGCGGACACGTCGTCGAGACGCTTTCCACCGTGCCGGACCTCTCGATCACCATCTGTTCGCATTGCCATCCTTTCTACACCGGCAAGCAGAAACTGGTCGATACGGCCGGACGCGTCGAGAGATTCCAGAAACGCTACGGCAAAAAGTCGTAACTTTCTAAGCGGCCCATTCGCCTTATCCGGCGGGTTCCACCGGTTCCTATGTTCTCAAAACTAGACGACCTGGAGAGGAAGTTCGAAGACCTAAGCCAGCGCATCACCGATCCGTCCGTTATCCAGAATAACGCCCTTTACCAGAAGCTCACCCGGGAGCGCGCGTCCCTCATCGCTTTGGTCGAGACTTATGGCCAGTATAAGAAAACCGTCCAGGAATTCGAAGACAACAAACAGCTGCTAAACGAATCCGACGAAGAAATCCGCAAGATGGCGAAGGAAGAACTCACGCGCCTCGAACCCGAAAAAGAAAAACTCGAACAAGAACTCAAGATCCTGCTCCTGCCCAAAGACCCGAACGACGAAAAAAACATCTTTCTCGAAATCCGCGCGGGCACCGGCGGCGACGAAGCGGCCTTGTTCGTGGCCGACCTCTTCCGCATGTACACGCGCTACGCGGAAACCAAGGGCTGGCGCGTCGAATTGATGGATACCAATCCTTCGGACCTGGGCGGATTCAAGGAAGTCATCGCGCAGATCTCGGGCAACAGCGTCTACAGCAACCTCAAGTACGAAGCCGGCACGCACCGAGTGCAGCGCGTGCCCAAGACCGAACAGCAAGGCCGGATCCACACGTCCGCCGTCACCGTGGCTGTCATGCCGGAAGCCGAGGACGTCGACGTGCAGATCAACGAAAGCGACATCCAAACCGACGTCTTTCGCGCCTCGGGTCCCGGCGGACAGGGCGTCAACACGACCGATTCCGCCGTTCGCCTGACCCACAAGCCCACGGGCGTCGTCGTCGTCTGCCGTGACGAACGCAGCCAGATCAAAAACAAAGCAAAAGCGATGAAGATTTTGAAGAGCCGCATCCTCGAAGCCGAGCAGGCCAAACAAGACGCGGAGCTCCGCGCCACGCGCAAAGCCATGGTCGGCACCGGCGACCGCAGCGAAAAAATCCGCACGTACAACTTCCCGCAGAATCGAGTCACCGATCACCGTATCGGCCTCACGCTTCACCAGCTCGACCAGGCCATGGACGGCAAGATCGAGGAAATCATCTCATCTTTACGGACCCATTACCAAGCCGAAGCCCTGAAGGCGTCGGCGGATTCGATCGATTAAGCCCGTGACCCAACCCTGGAACACGCTGAAGCTCATCCGTTGGACGACCGAATATTTCGAAAAAAAAGAAATCCCTAATCCCAGGCTCGACGCGGAGCTCCTGCTCTCCCACGTCCTCGACTGGAAGCGCATCGATCTCTACGTCAAACATGAGACGACAATCTCTCAGAAAAACTTGGACGCCTTTCGCGCCTTCGTCGAACGCCGCGCCAAACGTGAGCCTTTGCAATACATTCTCGGAGGAACGGAATTTTGGGGACTGAAGCTTAAAGTCACACCGGACGTCTTGATCCCGCGGCCGGAAACGGAAACCTTGGTCGAAGAGGCGTTGAAAGTGGCACAAGGCGTCGAATCCCCTCAAATCCTGGACATAGGCACGGGCTCGGGTGCCATCGCGATCACTCTCGCGAAAAATCTACCCACCGCAAAAATGATCGCCACTGACATTTCCCCCGAAGCCCTTGACGTGGCGCGCGAAAACGCCGCGGCCCATGGCGTTTCCGATCGCATCGAATTCATCTTAAGCGACATCGCTCCGTGGAAGACGTTCGAAGCTCAAGCGAAAACGTTCGACCTGATCGTTTCCAATCCGCCGTACATTGCGGTTCAAGACATCGAAGCGCTTCAACCCGAAGTGAGTCTCCACGAACCCCGCTTAGCCCTCGACGGAGGGAAAGCCGGATTTGAATTACCCGAAAAAATCCTAAAAGAAGCCGGCCCCTTCCTGAAACCCGGCGGCGTTCTGTTGATGGAGATCGGCGAAGGCCAGGCGGAAACGCTGCGCCCTCTCATCACGGAGGCCCGCCGTGATTTACAGGGCGTCGAACGCTTCGTGGTGCTAAAAAAATAGTTTGGGAATTGCGTTTAGGCTTTTTCTTATTTAGGAACCCCTTCTTTCTTATGCAAAAAATTGTTATCGAAGGCGGGCGTCCGCTGAAAGGTTCCGTTAAAGTCAGTGGCGCCAAGAATTCCGCCCTGCCCATTCTTTTTGCGGGCCTTTTGGGCGAGAAGACGAGCTATTTGCGCAACATCCCGAATCTGCGCGACATCCAGACCACGCTCAAACTCATGGACGAGATGGGGGCCAAAACCAAGTCTCCCGTGAAATCCTCCGGCGCATACGAAATCCAGGCGAGCGGACTGAAGCATTTCGAGGCGCCTTACGACCTGGTCAAGACCATGCGCGCGTCGATCTTGGTGATGGGACCGCTTCTCGCACGCTATCAGCAGGCGAAAGTCTCGCTGCCCGGCGGTTGCGCCATCGGCGCGCGGCCCATCAATCTCCATTTGAAAGCCTTCGAACAGATGGGCGCGAAGATCACGCTCGAAGGCGGCTACGTGCATGCGGAAGCCAAGCGTTTGCACGGCGCGAAGATCCACTTCGACACGGTGACCGTCACGGGCACGGAAAACGTACTGATGGCCGCATGCCTCGCCAAGGGGGAAACCGTCCTCGAAAACGCCGCGCGCGAACCCGAAATCTTGGATCTCGCGGAAATGCTGATCAAAATGGGCGCGAAGATCGAAGGCGCCGGCACGGAAACGATCCGTATCCAGGGCGTCGATTCTTTGTCCGGTTGCGACCACGCGATCATCCCGGACCGCATTGAAGCGGGCACGTTCATGATCGCCGCGGCGATGACCGGCGGCGATATCACGGTCCAAGGGGTCGATCCCGTCGCGATGGAAGCCTTATGCGCAAAACTTCTAGAAACAGGAGCGCGGCTGGAAGTGAAAGGCCATGACATCCGTGTGCAAGCGCCGGCGAAATCGATCCAATCCGTCGACGTCACGACGGCGCCCTACCCGGGATTCGCAACCGACTTCCAGGCGCAATTCATGGCTCTCATGACGATCGCGAACGGCACCAGCGTCGTGACCGAAACGATCTTCGAAAACCGCTTCATGCACGCGTTGGAATTGGTCCGCATGGGCGCCGACATTAAAATCGAAGGCAAAATCGCAGTCGTCAAAGGCGTCAAAAAACTCTCAGGAGCTCCCGTGATGGCCTCCGACCTGCGTGCCTCTGCGGCTCTCCTGCTCGCCGGCCTCGCGGCCGAAGGCTTGACCGAAATCCACCGCATCTATCACATCGACCGTGGCTACGAAGGCATCGAGAAGAAATTCCGCAAACTCGGCGCCCGCATCAAACGTGCCCAAGTGAAGTTTTAAGTTAAATTTTCAACCCGTCTCCGGCCGACCAATCAGTGGTTGAAAAAAAGCGCCCCCTCGACTAGCGGTCGGCCATGCCGCTTTCCTCACTTCGCACATCCGACGCTGGTTTTGCCTCCGATTGGTCTTCGTTTTTGGACCACGCTTCCGAAACCGATCCCGCTGTCGAAGCCACCGTCCGCTCCGTGATCGCCGACGTACGCTCACGTGGCGACGAGGCCCTGAAACATTACACCAAAAAATTCGACGGCCACCGTCCGGACGCCCTCGAAGTCTCGAAACGGGAATGGGATCAGGCCCTGAAAGATTTTCCTGCCGACGCTTTCAAGACCTTGCAGATCGCGGCCCGGAGAATCGAAGCCTTTCATAAGCTCCAGAAGAAAAAAATCGCGGCGTCTTGGCATGTCCGCAAAGAAGACGTTCTCTTGGGCGAGCAGATCCGCCCCCTGGACCGCGTTGGCATTTATGTGCCCGGCGGCCTGGCGGCCTATCCGTCGACGGTGCTGATGAACGCCATTCCCTCCAAAGCCGCGGGAGTGAAAGAAATCGTCATGGTCTCGCCCTGGCGCGACGGAAAATCGAACACCGCCACCCTCGTCGCCGCGAAGCTCGCGGGCGTCACGCGCGTTTTCAAAATCGGCGGCGCGCAAGCCGTCGCGGCGCTGGCCTACGGCACCGAAACGGTCCCGGCCGTCGACAAGATCGTCGGCCCCGGCAACGCCTATGTCGCAGCCGCCAAACGCCTGGTCTTCGGCAAGGTCGGCATTGACATGATCGCAGGCCCGACCGAAATCGCCGTGATCGCGGACGAGCGCGCTTCCCCCGCGAGCGTGGCCGCCGACCTCCTCAGCCAAGCCGAACACGACCCGCGCGCGGTTTCGATCCTACTGACGCACTCCGAAAAACTCATCGCCGCCGTGCAGGACGCGATCGCCGCGCAATTGGCCGCATCCGACCGGCGGGAGATCTTGGAACAATCGATTCAAAATCGCGGTTTGATCGTAAGAACGCGAAGCGTGAACGAATCCATCGAACTCTCGAATCGCTTCGCGCCGGAGCATCTCTCCGTGCAGGTTAAAAACGCGCGGAGTCTTCTCCCTAAAATCCGCCACGCGGGCGCCATTTTCCTAGGTCCGCTCTCGCCGGTCGCTTTCGGCGATTACCTAGCCGGCCCGAATCATGTTTTGCCGACATCGGGAACGGCGCGGTTTTCGTCGCCCTTGGGAGTCTCAGATTTCCTGAAACGTTCGAGCGTGATCGAAGTCGGTCAAAAGGCCTTTGAGAAACTGGGCCCGACTGTGATAAAACTGTCGGCGCTCGAGGGCCTGACCGCCCACGGCGCCTCCGTCACCGTCCGGCAAAAGAGAAAATTATGAAACGCACCGCAAGCCTGCACCGCAAGACCAAGGAAACCGACATCGCCCTCTCGATCGACATCGACGGTTCGGCGGACTACAAAGTCAAGACGCCGATCGCGTTCTTAAACCATATGATTGAGCTCTTCGCGAAACACGGCCTCTTCGATCTCACGCTTAAAGCCACGGGCGACGTGGACGTCGACGACCATCACTTGGTCGAGGACGTGGGCATCGTATTAGGAGAATGCATCCGCAAGGCCTTGGGCGACAAAAAAGGCATCCGCCGCTACGGGTTTTTCACGCTGCCGATGGACGAGACGCTCACGACGGTCGCGGTGGATTTTTGTGAGCGTCCCGCGATCGTCTATAAAAACCCGATCAAGTCGGGAAGGATCAAGACCTTCGACATGGAGCTCGTGGAGCATTTCTTCGAGGCTTTCACGAGCGCCGCGCGCGTAAACTTGCACATCAACGTCCACTACGGCCGCATCAAGCATCACGTGGCCGAATCAATCTTCAAGGCCTTCGCGAAAGCCGTCGACATGGCGACCCAAATCGACCCGCGCGTGAAAGGGGTTCTCTCAACAAAGGGAAAACTATGAAAAAAGAGACCGCGGATAAAAGCGTCGTGATCGTCGATTATGGAATGGGCAATCTTCGTAGCGTGCAAAAGGCCTTCGAAAAAGTCGGAGCCAAGGCCAAGATCACGAGCGATCCCGAGGAAGTTTTAAAGGCCAAGAAAGTCGTCTTGCCCGGCGTCGGCGCCTTCGGGGCGTGCATGGAAAACCTGAAGAAATTCGAATTGGTCGATACGATCAAGACCGTGATTCAAAGCGGCCGGCCGTTCTTGGGGATCTGCATGGGGCTTCAGGTCCTGTTCGACGAAGGCGAAGAGTTCGGCAAACACAAAGGACTCGGGATTCTTCCGGGCAAGGTCGTCAAATTCAAGCTCGCGAAAAAATACAAGATCCCGCACATGGGCTGGAACCGCATCCACAAGAGCCGCCGCCACCCGGTGCTCTCCGAGATCGAGGAAAACGCTTACTTCTACTTCGTGCATTCCTACCACGTGATCCCGAAAGACCCGGAAATCATCGTGACGACGACGAATTACGGAAAACCCTTCG
Source organism: Myxococcota bacterium (assembly GCA_052033505.1). GTDB lineage: Bacteria > UBA10199 > UBA10199 > JACPAL01 > JBPOJN01. Next base: position 24,696 of record JBPOJN010000051.1, read on the forward strand.
TGTCTTCGGTATCGAAAAACAACATCTTCGCGTGCCAATTCCACCCGGAAAAAAGTCAGGGGTTGGGCCTAAAAATGCTGAAAGCGTTCGCGAGTCTGTAAGCTTAAACTTTGGCGAGAGTGATCGACTGCTGAGCCTGGTACTTTCCTTTTTTATCCAAATAAGACCGTTCACAGACTTCGTCGGCTTCCAGGAATAAAATCTGGGCTACGCCTTCGCCGGCGTAGATCTTGGCGGGAACCGGCGTGGTGTTCGAGATGCCCAAGGTCACGTACCCTTCCCATTCGGGCTCGAAGGGCGTGATGTTCACGATGATGCCGCAACGGGCGTAAGTGGATTTTCCGAAGCCGATCGTCACGACGTTTCGCGGGATGCGGAAATATTCCAGGCTGCGCGCGAGGATGAGAGAGTTCGGCGGAATCACGCAGACTTCGCCCTTAAAATCGTAAAACGCGTTTTGATCGAGGTTCTTCGGGTCGATCATTTCCATGGCTTTGTTGTTGAAGATCTTGAACTCGTCGCCGACGCGCAGGTCGTAGCCGTAGGAAGAAATGCCGAAAGAAATCTTACCCTCGCGCACCTGATCGGGCTCGAAAGGCTCGATCATCTTTTTTTCTAAAGCCTGCTTGCGGATCCAAGAATCGTTTTTGACACCCACGGAAGCCTCGTTTCGCGGCGGAGTTAACGAACGAAGTCTTGCCCTGTCAATTGAAGAAAGGTAGTTCAAGGTCATGATTATCGGATTGACCGGAAAGATCGGGGCGGGAAAAGGCGAAGTCGCGCGTTTCCTGCAAGAAGCCGGCTTTAAATACTACTCACTCTCCGACATCCTCCGGGAAGAAATCCGCAAACAGGGCCATGAAGTCACGCGCGAGCGCTTGATCGAAACCGGCACCCGTCTCCGGCGGGAGAACGGCCTGGGGGCGCTCGCCGAACTCGCGCTTAAAAAAATCTCCTCCGACCAGAACTACGTGATTGATTCGATCCGCAACCCCGAAGAGGTCAAAGTCCTGCGCCGCCGCAAAGATTTCAGGCTTTTCGACGTCACAGCCCCCCGCAAAGTGCGCTTCACGCGGGTCAAGGCCCGCGGCCGCGAGAACGACCCGACCGACTTCGAAGACTTCGTGCGCACGGAAGAACGCGAATTCAAGAGCAAGGACCCCGCCTCGCAACAACTCATCGCCACCGGCGAGATGGCGGATAAGACGTTGAATAACGAAGGCTCCCTCGACAAGCTGCGCGACTTGGTGCGTGAGACCACTTTAGAATACCTGAAATCCTTCGACCGGCCGTCTTGGGATGATTATTTCCTGCAGATTGCGCGGGTGGTTTCATTGCGCAGCAACTGCCTGAAGCGCAAAGTCGCGGCCTTGATTGTAAAAGACCGCCGCATCATCGCTTCCGGCTATAACGGCACGCCGCGCGGAGTGAAAAACTGTAATGAAGGCGGATGTCCGCGCTGTAACGCGTTCGGAGCCTCCGGCGCCGGCCTCGAAGAATGCTACTGTTCGCACGCCGAGGAAAATGCGATCACACAGTCCGCCTACCACGGCGTGAACATCAAGGACGCGGTTCTCTACACGACGTTCTCCCCCTGCCTGATGTGCGCGAAGATGATCATCAATTCGGGCATCCGCGAAGTCGTTTACGACGCCCATTATCCCCTACTCGACATTGCTAAAAACCTGCTGAAGCAGGCGAAAGTGACGTTAAGACGCGTGAACGAAGAAGGACCTCTCAAAAAAGTCCGGAAGCAAAAATAAAAATCCCCAGGAGTCATCCATGAGCGCTTGCATCCGTTGTCAGCAAAATCCCGCCGGGCTTCCCGAAACTCCGTATCCCGGGGATCTCGGTAAAATGATCGTCGAAAAAATCTGTCCCGGCTGCTGGGAAGGTTGGAAAAAATTCTCGGTCAACGTCATCAACGACTACAAGCTCAGGCCTTTTCTGCCTCAAGACCGCGCCGTCGTCGAAAAGCACATGAAGCAGTATTTAAACCTCGATCCGCAAGGACTTCCCGCTTTCGGCGTGCCGAATGCCCCGAAAACAATCACGCTGACGGGTCAGGGCGTCGTCGCCCAATTCCCCAATGAACCCGTCAAGAGCGCTGCGAAAAAACCCGGAGAGATCACGCGCGAGGACGTCGTCGATGCCTTGGAGCAGATTTTCGATCCGGAAATTCCGGTTAATATTTACGATCTGGGGCTCATTTACGACATCCGCATCAACGGCAAAAAAATCGCGATCGACATGACGCTCACCAGCCGCCACTGTCCCGCGGCCCAGAGCCTGCCGGCGACCGTCAAGCAATCCGTCTCTCGCATGAAGGGCGTGGAAGACGTCGACGTCCGTATCGTGTGGGAACCGACCTGGACGAAGGACAAAATTTCCGAAGAAGGAAGAAGGATATTGGGAAATTAATTCAGCTCGTCTTCGCGTTTCCGGCGCGACTTCCTCATCAAGACACTAGCGCCCAAGGCCAAGACCAAGACCCCGGCCAGCCCGCCCCCGGCGATCGTCATGAGTTTCGTATCTTTCCAAAACGGCACTTTCTTGGCCTGAACTTTGGGTTTCAGTCGGTCTTCGCGCGACAGTTCTTTTTTCGTCGTCACGGGAGTCGTGGTTTCGATACCGGGTTTCACGGCTCCTGAGGCGGGAAGAGTTTCGGCGGAACGGGATTCGGAAAATTCTATTTTGTACGCCGTCGGCTCGCCGCCCGCGTCGCGCGTGACTTGGAGGTAGACGTTGCTTCCGCGCGAAACGCCCGTCACGAAGAACGAGCCTCCGGGAAGCGCCGAACGGCCACGGCCCAACTCCGTCTTGATTTCGTCATAAAGCCCGGCCGATAAAATCGCCTTCGGATTTTGCGGCGTCAGACTGATTTTCAAATTCTCTCCGGACGTCGTGGGAATTTTGTAGAAATCCACCACGTCGCTGCGCAGCAAGTAGCTTTCGGGATAGAACTTGCCCTTTTCCAGGGGCAAAGCCTCTTCGATCGTCGCTCCGGCATCCGAAGTACGGCCGATGTCGTAGAGATTTTTGACGTCGAGTTTCAGGCTCGCTTCGTCTTTATTCATTTCGCCCATGGCGCTGCCCCAAAGCAGGTACAGACGCTGCGGCGTCGGCGAATCGATCTCGATCGACTTCCTCAAATTTTTCTCGCCCGCGAACGAAACCTGGCCCAAGGCCTCACCCGCCGCTCCGAAGAGGAAAAGATCCGAAGCCGTCTCTCCGACGCTCAAGGAAATCGTCAGAAGCTGCGCGGGTTTGAGATCGATCACGAAATAATCGTATTTTCCGGGGGCCTGTGAACGCACCAAGCGCAACTCTTCGCCCACGGGTATCAAAACCGCGGTTTCGTAGGAATCCCCGCCCAAGGTTTTATAATACGCGGGGCGGCTTTCGGCGGGCGCGGCGCTTCGGGTTTCGGGTTGCGTTTGAGGCTGCGTCTCAGGTTGGGTCTCGGGTGCCAACGCGGGGATCATAGGAGTCGCAATCGGCGGAATTGTATTCGGATTGATTTGAGGAATAGGTTTGGTTTCAGGCATCTGGGCGCCCAGGGAAACCGGAAGCAAAAGGCTGATGATGACCGAAAGTTTAACGCCTATGGAAGACTTCATTGTGAGATTCCTTTCCTGAATTCAAAAATTCCAGACCGTATTCTATCAATGAAGGACGGGCATTTCCAGCTCTTGAGCGGCTTCTTTTAAAACCGGATGGGCCACGATGCGGCGGGCGAGCAGACGGAAGCGTTCCGCTTGCTTGGAATTGGGCTCGCGCACGACGATGGGCTCGCCTTCGTCGCCGGCCACGCGGGTGGACGCTTCGAGCGGAAGCTCGCCCAAAAACTCCGTTTCGAACCCGGCGTATTTGGATTTATCGGGAGATCCGCCGAAGATCGCGCTGCGTTCGTGGCAATGCGGGCACTCGAAACCGCTCATGTTTTCCACGACGCCCAAGATGGGCACGTTCGTCATTTTCAACATTTTCACCGCGCGCTTCACGTCGGCTAACGCCACATCCTGGGGCGTGGTCACGACGACCGCTCCGGATAATGGAATCATCTGCGCGAGCGAGATCTGCACGTCGCCGGTGCCCGGAGGCAAATCCAAGATGAGGTAATCCAGTTGACCCCAGTCCACCTGCTCCAAGAATTGCTTCAACATCTTGCTCAACATCGGCCCGCGCCACACGACGGCTTCGTCCGGCTTCATCAGAAACCCCATCGACATCAACGGAATTCCGAAACGCTCGATCGGCGTGATGCGGTCACCGGGCGCGATCTTCGGACGTTCGTCGTCCTTGACGCCCAGCATGATCGGAATCGACGGACCGTAAATATCGGTATCGAGCAGGCCGACCGCGTATCCTTCTTTTTTGAGGGCCAAGGCCAGATTGACCGCGACGGTGGACTTTCCGACTCCGCCTTTACCGCTACCGACGGCGATGACTTTTTGGATCGTTTTCATGAGATTCCTTATGCGTACGAGAGGTTAACCTGCGGACCGAAGTCCATATTGCGCTTGCGCGCCTCCGAGATCCATTTCGGGTCTTCGGCGCACACGACCTGGAAATCATCGTGACGGCGCGCCAGGCACGCCATGAAGCCGCGCAGCATCGCGCGCCAAGTCATGAAGTCCTTCGAAAGATCGCCGAAAGAGATGACGACGTCCGGGGATTTCAAAAGAGCGAGCTTGTCGATCAAGAGGGAAAATCCGTCTTCGAGCTTTTTTTCCGAGATCTCAGAGGAATCCCCGAGACCGAAAAGGAAAATGTCCTTGGCCGAGAGACGGCCCTGCGACGGCATGATGAGGGATTCTTTGAAGTGTCCGGAGAGATGACCTTTGAGGATCAAATCGGAGACACGGCCATTCAAGCGCCAATCCACGAGGCTGGTCGAGCCTTTCAGCGGGCGCACGTCCTCAAAGAAAGTCGCCAGAACCACATAACCCGGCACTTCATCGATAGGCAGGGACGAGAGAACGAGTTCGATCACTGTTTGGCTCCATCCCGCGGGGATTCCCGTCGGTTATGGGCGACCTTGTCCAAAATTCCGTTAATGAAGGCGCCGGAGTCTTCCGTACCAAATTTTTTCGCGATTTCAATCGCTTCGTTCAAGATCGCGTTGGTCGGCACGTCGTGAAGGTACAAAAGTTCGTAGGCGGCGAGCCTCAAGATATTGCGGTCGACCACAGCCATGCGCGCAAGTTTCCAGTGTAAGGAATGTTTTTCGATCACGGCGTCGATCTCGTTGCGGTTGCGATAGACGCCTTCGACCAAGTCACGCACGAACGAATTGACCTCTTCCTCATCGCGCGTGCAGGGGCAGTTGTCGAAAATCGTCTTCGGTTCGACCCCTTTGAGTTCTATCTCGTAGAGGATTTGCACGGCCAGTTCGCGTGATTTACGGCGATCACCCACGTTTGCTCCCTTTTTTTCCGAAAACTTTCGCCATCTCGATCGCAGTCAAGGCCGCTTCTTCACCTTTGTGGCCGTAGCGTCCGCCGATGCGATCCGTGGCCTGCGCCATCGTATCGACGGTCAGAACGCCGAAAGCGACCGGAATCTTCTCGTCCAACGAAACCCTCAAGACCCCGTCGGTCGCGGCACGGCATACGTAATCAAAATGCGGCGTCTCGCCGCGGATCACCGCGCCCAGCGCCACGAGGCCCTCATATTTTTTCGTCTTGGCCAATACCTGCAAAGCCGAAGGAATTTCAAAAGCGCCCGGCACCGTCACGACGCGCACGTCTTTCACGGCCACGCCCGCTTCGCGGAAAGCCCGTAACGCACCTTCGAGCAGCTTATCGGTCACCGCGGCGTTGAAACGAGAAACGACCACGCCGAAACGAAGTCCTTTGCCCGAAATCTTTTCAACGACGCCCGAGGTTTTTTCCATAAATTACATCTTCAAAAGATGCCCTAGTTTGTCTCTTTTCGTCTCGAGATATTTCCGGTTCGATTGGTTCGGCGTGATCTCGATCGGTACGCGTTCGACGATGGAAAGGCCGTATGCTTCCAAGCCTACGATTTTGCGCGGATTGTTCGTGAGCAAACGAACTTTGCTTAACCCCAAGGACGCCAAGATCTGGGCGCCGAGGCCATAGTCGCGCAGGTCGGGTTTGAAACCCAGTTTCTCATTCGCTTCGACCGTGTCCAAACCTTCATCTTGCAGGGCGTAGGCCTTTATCTTGTTCAAAAGCCCGATGCCGCGGCCTTCTTGGCGGATGTAGAGCAGCACGCCCTTGCCTTCTTTTTGGATGGTTTCCAAAGCGCCCAAAAGCTGCGGTCCGCAATCACAACGCTTCGATCCGAACACGTCGCCGGTCAGACATTCGGAATGAACGCGCGCGAGCGTCGGTTCGTCGGAGCGGATATCGCCCAAGACCAACGCGATGTGAGTGGCCTGATCGACTTCGTTTTCGAAAGCCACCAAGCGGAACGGCCCTACTTCCGTGGGCAAATCCACTTCGGCGACCGGATGCACCAAGGTTTCGTTTTGCAGGCGGTAGCTGATGAGGTCGGCGACGGAGACGATCAAGAGATCGTGCTGCTTCGCGAAGACTTCCAAATCCGGCATGCGCGCCATGCTACCGTCGTCGTTCATGATCTCGCAGATCACGCCCGCGGGTTTGAGTCCCGCCAGCCGCGCGAGATCGATCGAACCTTCCGTCTGGCCGCTGCGGACGAGCACGCCGCCTTTTTTCCCACGTAAAGGGAAAATATGGCCCGGCCGCGCGAAGTCGGCGGGCTTCGCGTCGTCTTCGATGGCTTTGAGGATCGTGACCGCACGGTCAGAGGCCGAGATGCCGGTCGTCGTGCCTTCGAGCGCGTCGATGGAAACCGTAAACCCCGTACCAAAAGCGGAGGTATTGTCCGGGACCATCATCGAAAGCCCCAAGCGATCGCAGGTCTCCGGCGTGAGCGCGAGACACACGAGGCCCCGTCCGTACTTCGCCATGAAATTCACGGCCTCGGGCGTCATTTTTTCGGCCGCAAGGACCAAGTCGCCTTCATTCTCGCGATCTTCGTCGTCCACCAAGATCACCATGCGACCCGCGCGCATGTCTTCGATGGCACGCTTCACGCGGGATTGGGCGCTTTGAGAGGATGAAAATTCGTTTTTTTCGGTCATAATTTTTTTAAAAAACTCTCCATATACTTCCCCATCAAGTCAACCTCCAAGTTCACCGGATCGCCCACCTTCTTATGCTTCAGATTGGTCGCTTGGAACGTATGGGGAATGGCGCATAACGTAAAGCTCGCCGGCTTCAAACGATTCACCGTCATGCTGATGCCGTCGACCGCGATGGAACCTTTCGGTATCAAATAACGCCTTAAATTTTTAGGCAGCGCCACTTCGATTTCCCACGAATCCCCGATGGCCCGGATTTTCAGGATCTTACCCAACCCGTCCACGTGGCCCTGCACCAAATGCCCGTCGATGCGGTCGGAGAGGCGCATCGCCCGCTCGAGGTTGACGGCGTCACCGGCTTTCAGGGCTCCGAGGCTCGTGACGTTTAAAGTCTCGGGCGAGAGATCGGTATCGAAGCTTTTGCCGTTTTTGGACACGGCCGTCAGACAGCAGCCGTTGACCGCCACGCTGTCGCCGATTTTCAGGTCTTTGAGGGAAAAGGAAGATTCGATCGTCAGGCGCATCCCGGCCTTGACGGGGACGCGCTTCCGGATACGGCCTGTGCCTTCAACGATGCCCTTAAACATCGCGGCCAAATAGCATTCTAATAGCTTAAGACAAGGTCGTTCTTTTGGGTGGTGGCCGTCACTTCGATCTCATCGGGATCGGCCAAAGTCGGGTACCCAAAACAGGGTTCGTCTTCGCTTTCGACACAGATCTTGCCGTCTAAGTTATCGTCAACCCCGCCGATCAAATAATAACGCCCAGCCGGGATGCCTGCGAATTGAAACATGTAATTCGCTGTCAAATCCGTCTTCGTATAATATTTGGCCTCACCGCTGGAAGCGTCGACCAGAAGAATGATCATCTCGCCCAGGTTCACGGTATTTTTGTAACCATTGATACCGCTGCCGCCGGCCAAGTAATCCTCAATCTCTTCGCGCAATTGATCGATTTCGGTCGTCGCCGACGTCGCGCCGACCTTGACCGTCACGTCTATGGTCTTGCTCGCGCCGGTGGTCGACTTGACCGTGACCGTCGCGCGATAATCCCCGGCCGCAAGGCCAGCGCGATTGACTGTCATCTTGAGCTGAGCCGGCGTGGACGCACCCGTCAGGCTCACGGTCAACCAACCTTCGCCGCCGCTCTGCGCGGTTTTCGTGACCGTCAATCCCGGGATGCTGCCGCAGCCGCCCTGGACCAAGATGGTCTGCGTCGTCCCCAAAGCGCCGAAATTCACGGACTCAGCCGACAGTTTCAGCGATCCTGCGACGGCGACCGCGCCTCCGGTAAGTTCGCGCGCCTTCATCAAAGCCCCGCAGGCATTCACCAATCCATAACCGTAATATTTATCGCGCCCCACAGCGCCCAGGTCGACCGCCGAAGCGCTCAAAGCCTGCTTCATTTGCGCGATCGTGAGCGTCGGCCGGTCGGCCCATAACAGCGCCGCGACGCCGCTGACGTGGGCCGCCGCTTGGGACGTACCGATCAATTTCGCATATCCGTCAGAAACGGTGGGATGCACGGTGCTCAAAATACCTGAAGATCCCGAGCCTCCCGGGGCCACCAGAAATTGTGTATTCGCCGCACCGTCGCCGCCGTAGTTCGAGTATGACGTGGCGAACGCAAGATTCGCATAGACCGCACCGATCGAGAGCACGTTCGCGTTGGCCGCGGGATAAAAATTACAAGTGGCGTCGGCTACGTACTGGCCGGAGGCGTTCAGGCAATAACCCGGTCCGTGGGCTTCATTGCCGGCGGAAGCGATCACGAGACTGCCTTGAGCTACCGCCGCGTTGATGGCATCGTTTAAAATGCCCGCACTCACCGCATCCATAGCAGCGCCAAGGCTTAGGTTAATAATGTCCGCGCGGGGGCGTGCAGCATCGATGTGACAGGTCCAAGTCGACGGATTGTAAGAATAATTACCCGCCTGAATGCCTGATTCTACCGACGTAAAAGGCGAGCATTCGGCGATATTCGGAAGCTTCGCCGCATAGCGGATCGCTTGCGAGACGTCGGCTAGCGTGCCGTTGCCTTCGAACCCCATCGCGCGCAGGGGGAGGATTTTCACGCGCGGCGCGATACCGGCGATGCCGACGGCGTTATCGATCTTCGCCCCGATAATGCCGGCGATGTGCGTGCCGTGCCAGCTGCTGCCCCCAGGGAGGCCTAAGCTCGCATTGTGATCTCCCGGATCGGTCGGGTCGCTGTCGGGTCCAGCCGTCGTATCGAGATCGAGATCCTCGATACCGTCGATCTTGTCGTGAATGAAATCGTATCCCGCAAGCAAACGCCCTTGAAGATCCGGATGCTCAGGACGAATGCCGGTATCCACGACCGCTACGACGACGTCGCGAACCGGGTTCGTGGCCTGCCATGCGTCGGTTAAATTCAAAACATCGAGATTCCACTGACTGCCGTACAAAGTGTCCGTGGGACTGGCGTAGGATTGGGTTTTCAGGAAATAATTCAAACCCGCTTCGTAGCCTTGAGCCCTCAACTCCGCGACCTTTTGCAGAGTCGCCTCGATGAGACGATCGCGGTGATCTTGTTTCTGTGCGACCAAGGCACCGAATCCGGTGTTTTTACTTTTCAGCGAAAGGTTTGATGTCTCTTCCGGCACGGTAACTTGCAAGATCTGAAACGGCGTGTCTTGGGCCATTTCGGAAGGTCCGGCCGCATCTCCATCCGCCGCCGCTTCGCGCATCGACAAAGCCGCCGGAGCGGTAGTCCTGCCTCTAACGATCACCTGACCCGGCACGAAGGGCGGTACAGTGGAAGAACTGGAGTTCACTCGCAAACTTGCAGATCCCACGACAACGGATTCGTCGGCCGCCACCTGGGAAATCTGCACCTGACCCCCCAACTGAGGCCCCGTCGCATTCCCCGAAACTTTGAAATAAATCTCCCCACCCAGGCTCAATTGAGCCGGACCGCCGCTCGATCCCGACTCAATCGCATACGCGCTGGAAAAATCCGAAAGCGCGCTCAGATCAAACAGAATCTTATCTTTTTCGATATCATAATAACCGCTGTCGACGACGTAAGAGCTGCCACCCGGACGGATCGCGACGACCTTCACCGTATGCGCGTTATCCTTATATTCACCATCGTAAGGGCTGTAGGGTTCGGCACCGGGATCATAAACCGTCGCATCGGTGCTGTCCGGAGCAGGTTCATTAAAGACCAACATGATGCGGTCGCCTTTGCCATTCACCTTTTCGGCGGCCCAAGGACCCGAAAATTTTTGATCGGTACCACTTAAACCCGAACCGCATCCGGTGAAGGATAAGACGAGAACGGAAAAAATGAAAAAGGCCAGCGGACGTTGAGAACGAACTTTCATGAATGTCTCCCGAGTGATACGATGAGCGTCTTTTTGTTATCGACTTCGCATGACAATGCAGTTGCCCTTGGATTTGAATTCTCACATTGAGAGCGCTAACCCTCATTTTTGGGAAATCCAGACCCCGATAACGCTAGCCTTTAAACTCAGTCACGTCTGTAATCTATTGAAATAATTGAATTTAATAATACAGACCTTTGGCAAGCATCTTGCTTGGTATTGGTCTTACAGAGGAAATCTTATGGGTCTATTAGACATGTTCGGACTGGGTGGCGTCGCCGGTACTGTATTAGGAGGGCCTTTCAGCGGCTCAGGTTCAGGAATGCCTTTCATGCACGGAGCGGACAGCCAATACCAACTGCAAATGGCCCAAATCGGCTCTCAAAACATGCAGGCTCAATACATGTTCCAGATGGCCTCGATGCAGATCAATGCCCAAAAGGAAATGGCTTTTGAAAAACTCGATACCTCTCTGAGAATCGCCAAACTCGACTACTTAGCCCGCATGAATGAGACCGAGAACCAGCACAAAGTCGACATGCGCGAGCTCGACGTACGGGAACACGAAATCGACCTGCAATATCAGCAGGCGAATTCCCAGTCGACTTCCGACTTCCTCACGTAAACTCGCAGAGCAGATCACGTCCCAGCTTCGAAATTTTCATGCGATTCGTAGAAAATCCGGCTTTTTGGAGAGCAGCCACAAGCCACGTCGAGACGTCCCATCCTTTAGGTCCGTAAATCTTAGGCGAAACGAATACCAAGACGCGATCAACCGCTTTTTGCTCCAAAAACGACTTCCAGATGCGGTGTCCGCCTTCGACTAACAACGACAAAACACCCTTCTGCGCCGATTCAGAGAGTAGTTTGCTTAAATCTGCCTTTCCTCTTGGGCCCTTAAAAACCCAGGTAGACGCCTCTCCGTCCCTGAAAACCTTCGCTTTCAGGGACAGGCGCGTTTTGCCCTTTACGATTATCCGGATCGGATTTTTTCCGTTTTTTTTGAGCCGGGTCGTCAACCGAGGATCATCGCTTCGAATCGTCCCCGCTCCGACCAAGATCGCGTCCGTTTGATCGCGCAGTTCGTGGGTAAACCGATCCGCCGCGGGACCCGTGATTTTCAGAGGCGCCGTCTTATGCCCCTTTTTCACCGCAATTTTCCCATCCCGCGTCATCGCGATTTTCAGCGTCACATAAGGCCGGTGTTCGGTACGATGCGTAATGTAAGCGCGGTTCAAATCCCGGCATTCTTCTTCGAGCACCCCTACGCGCACGCGGATTCTGTTTTTTTTCAAGAGACGGATCCCCTTGCCGGAGACCTTGGGATCCGGATCCTTCATGCCGACCACGACATCACGGATCCCGCTTTTGAGGATGGCTTCCGCGCACGGAGGCGTGCGGCCATAATGGGCACAGGGTTCCAGCGTGACGTATAAAGACAGACCTCTGAGATCTTTTAATTTCTTGAGGGCCTCGATCTCGGCGTGAGGCTCACCCGCTTTATGATGATATCCACGCGCAACGATTTTACCCTTTCGGACGAGAATACAGCCCACCATAGGATTGGGCGAGGTACGCCCTTTCGCCTTGGCGGCTTCGGCTAAGGCGAGCGACATAAAATGTTCGTCACGGGTCATGAATGTTATCTTGACGAAAAAGCTCCGGAAAAATTAGACTTTACGACCCTATGTACACGACTCTTTTGAAATGCAAGATCCATCGCGCGCGCGTGACGGAAGCCGACTTGCACTATGAAGGCAGTTGCTCGATCGATCAGAACCTCATGAAGGCCGCCGGTCTCGTGGCCCATGAGCACATCCATATTTGGAACGTCTCGAACGGGCAACGCTTCGAAACCTACGTGATCCCGGCGCCCAAAGGTTCCGGCTGCATCAAGATCAACGGCGGCGCCGCTCATCACGCAAAAAAAGGCGACTTGGTCATCATCGCGAGCTTCGGCCACTACGGGGCCCGCGAGATGAAGACGCATAAACCCAAAGTCGTCTTCGTCGACGAGAAAAATAAAGTCAAAAAAATCGCCCGCAAGAGCGGCAGCAAAGATCCGCTGCCCATTATCTAAAACGCACATTCATTCGATTCATTCATTTTAAGGAGATCCCATGGCTACCATTTACTATGACAAAGACGCTTCCCTCGACCCGCTGAAAGGCAAGAAAATCGTCGTTTTCGGCTACGGTTCGCAAGGTCATGCCCATGCGCTGAACCTCAAAGACAGCGGCCTCGACGTCTCTGTCTGCTTGAAATCCGGAAGCTCCGCGATCGACCGCGCACGCGCCGCGGGACTGAAAGTGGTCACGGACGCCGATGAAGCCGCGAAAAGCGCCGACGTGGTCATGGTCGTCATCCCGGACGAGCATCAGAAAAAATTATGGGACGATCACCTGCAGAAAAACCTGAAACAAGGCGCGGCGTTGTTCTTCGCGCACGGTTTTAACGTTCATTTCAAACGCATCGTGCCCCGCGCGGATCTCGACGTGATCTTGATCGCCCCGAAAGGCCCGGGCCACCTCGTGCGTTCGCAATACCAAGAAGGCGCGGGCGTCCCCTGCCTGATCGCCGTCGAGCAAAACGCCTCCGGCAAGGCCAAAGAAATCGGCTTGGCCTACGCCAAAGGCATCGGCGGCAGCCGCGGCGGTATCTTGGAGACGACGTTCAAGGAAGAAACCGAAACCGATCTTTTCGGCGAGCAAGCCGTCCTCTGCGGCGGCGTCAGCGCCCTGATGAAGGCCGGATTCGACACGCTGGTCAAAGCCGGCTATCAGCCCGAAGTCGCGTATTTCGAATGTCTGCACGAAATGAAACTCATCGTCGACTTGATCTACAACGGCGGTTTGGCCAACATGCGTTATTCCATCTCCAACACCGCCGAATTCGGCGACTACACGCGCGGCCCGCGCATCATCACGGCGGAGACGCAGAAGGAAATGGAGAAAATCCTCAAGGAAATCCAGGAAGGTAAGTTCGCCAAGGATTTCATCGACGAATGCGAAGGTGGCACGCCGATCCTCTCCAAAAACCGCACCGAAGCCCCGACGACGTTGGTCGAGAAAGTCGGCAGTGCCTTGCGTGCGATGATGCCGTGGTTGAAGGGCTCTGAACAGAAGCGCGAGCAGCATACGGGAGAGACGATCTCTTCTTCACAGCAAACCCCTTTAGCGACAAGGCGTTGATCCATTGATCCAGGTTCATTATAAAAAAGGGTTTGGGATCCTCATCGCCGCCCTAGCGGGAGTCGTACTCGTACTCAACCTGACTTTATTTATCTTAGGCACCGTCAAAATTCTGCAATTTTTGCTCGGCTTATTTTTGCTTTTCGCGGCCTTTTCCTATTTAACCAAACCCATTTTCGAATTGAGGGAAAACGAACTGGTGTTGCTCAATATGTTCGGAATGCCACTTAAGCGTCATCGATTCGATAGACTGAGTGATTTCCAGGTGACCGACGACAAGATCACGCTCAGCCAAAACGGCAATCTTATCCCCATCAAGATCAACAAAACTCTCGCACGCTCCGACGAATGGGAGCTTTTTTTAAACAAGATCACCAACGCGTAATGCGTATTTAAACCAGCTCGAACGTCTCCAAATACTCTGGCGCCTCACATTGCCAGTGCAACTCTTCTTCAATCCTTTTCTGAAGGGCGGCCGCAGCCAAAGGTTCCCCGTGAGTAATGAAAGTTCGCTTGGGCGGATGCCGGAAATTTTTCAGCCAACCTAAGATTTCGTCGACGTCCGCATGCGCCGACAAAGTGTCGATCAAACCGACTTCGGCCTTCACCGGAATCTTCATGCCGTGGATCTTGATATGATCTGCGCCATTGATGAAGGCCTCGCCGCGCGTACCCGCCGACTGAAATCCAACGAAGAGAATCAGGTTTTTGGGATCGGGCACCAGGTTTTTCAAGTGATGCAGGACTCGTCCGCCAGTCGCCATGCCCGAGGCTGAGACGATGATACAGGGCTCGGTGCGGGCCGCGAGACGTTTGGATTCTTCGATGCCGGAGACGAACGTCGCGGTCCGGAAAATACCCTCGAATTCAGACTTCGGAATCGCCAAGTCTCCGTTCAAGTCGCGGAAAATCGTCGTGGCTTCCGTCGCCATCGGGCTATTCACAAAAACCGGCACGTTCGGCAGACGGCCTTTTTCTTTTAGCTTCTTGAGGATGTAGAGGACCTGCTGCACGCGACCGACGGCGAAGGCGGGAATCAATACGATGCCACCACGCTCCACGGTTTTTTTCACGTAGCGTTCGATGGTCTCGGCCGGGTCTTCATGTGAATGACAGCGGTTGCCGTAGGTGGATTCGATGACCAAGTAATCCGTCTCGTAAACCGGCACCGGCGGCTTCATTAATTCCGAGGACGGACGTCCCAAGTCTCCGGAAAACGTCAGAACACGACCCGAAATCATCATCTGCACGACGGCTGCACCCAAAATATGGCCTGCACGCAAAAACTGAAACGACATGTGACGCATGAGTTCAGTCTTTTTTTCGAACGGAACGGACTGAAAATATTTCAACGACTCACGCGCGTCGGCTTCGGTGTAGAGAGGCAAAGCGGGACGGTGTTTCGTAAATTTGTAACGATTGGCGAACTCCGCATCTTCTTCCTGCAAATGCCCCGAATCCGGCAACAGTACGCCGCAAAGCGCGCGCGTGGCGGGCGTCGCATAGACCGAACCGCGAAAACCGTTTTTGACCAAGAGTGGCAAATATCCCGTATGATCGATGTGCGCATGCGTCAAAAGAACAGAATCGATCTGACTCGCCTTGATCGGCAGAGGATGCCAGTTGCGCTGCCTGAGGAGTTTGAGACCTTGAAAAAGCCCGCAATCGACCAAAAAATGCCTCTTTTCGAAAGAGACCAGGAACTTTGCCCCCGTCACCGTGCCCGTCGCACCGATGAATTGAATGGTTGCGGCCATCGTTTGCAGAAGAGAGGAACCGAACAGCTCCTTATGCGTCCAGTGTAACAAATCACACGAAGTTTGTGGAAACTAATTGGGGAAATTAATTGTTTTCCTTTAAAAAGATCCGCTGTAAGTGCGCCCATGCCCGAAATTTCCGAAAAGCCCCGACTTCGTTTTGCGCCGTCTCCGACCGGTCATTTGCACATCGGAGGCGCCCGCACGGCGCTCTACAACTGGCTTCTGGCGCGGCAACTAGGTGGCACGTTCGTGCTGCGCATCGAAGACACGGACCGTGAGCGCTCGACCGACGAATTCGTCCAGTCCATCATGCGCGGCATGGAATGGTTGAAGCTCGATTGGGATGAAGGCCCGATCCACCAAGTCGACCGTTTCGACATCTACAAAAGCTTCGTGGAAAAACTGCTCTCGCAGGGCAAAGCCTACAAATGTTTCTGCACGCCGGAAGAATTGGACGAACGCAAAAAAGCCCTGATCGCGGCCGGCAAAAAACCGAAATACGACGGACGCTGCCGGACAAGCGACCAGTCGCAAGATAAGAAATATTGCATTCGTTTCTTGAGCCCCGACCAGGGACAGACGACGCTTCATGACCTCATCAAAGGCGACATCGTCTTCGACAACGCTGAGCTCGACGACCTGGTCATCCAGCGCACCGACGGCGTACCGACTTATAATTTTTGTGTCGTCATCGATGACGCCCTGATGCGCATGACGCACGTGATCCGCGGCGACGACCACGTGAACAATACCCCGCGCCAGATCCAACTCTATGAAGCCCTGGGATTCGCGCTTCCCGCTTTCGCCCACCTGCCCATGATCTTGGGCGCGGACAAGACGCGTTTGTCGAAACGCCACGGAGCCACGTCCGTTCTCGCTTACCGCGAAATGGGCTTCTTACCCGACGCCTTGATCAATTTCCTGGTGCGCATCGGCTGGTCCCACGGCGACCAGGAAATCTTTTCGCGCGCGGAACTGGTCGAAAAATTCAACATCGAAACCGTCGGCAAATCCGGCGGCGTTTTCAACCAGGAAAAACTCCTCTGGCTAAACGCGCAGCACTTGAAAAAAATGGACGACCGCGAACTCTTCGCGATGACGCTTCCCTTCCTCGAAAAAGACGGAATCGCGGTCAATGCGAACGCCGACATCGCAAGCGTCGTGCATCTTGCCAAAGAACGCGCGCGTACCTTGGTCGAGCTCTCGCAAGCCTTGGCGCCCTTCCTCGCCAAAGACGTCACGATCGACGACGCCCTCCGGCAGAAATTTTTAACCGAAGACAAAAAATCCCTGGTAGGTGCGTTGATTCCTTTATTGGAAGCCTTGCCCGATTTTTCCGAAGCCACGACGAAGGCCTGCGTCGAAAACTTCGTCGCGGAACGCACGATTAAGTTGGGCGAAATCGCCCAGCCTTTACGCGTGTCTCTGACAGGCTCGACCGTATCCCCGGGAATCTTCGAGCTCATGGCCGCCTTGGGTCGTGAAAAAACCCTGCACCGATTGAAGAAAGCCTGTCTTGCATGAACCGTCCGGTCGCCTTCATCCTCATTCTTCTCCAGATAGGCATCGGTCCGGCGTTGTTGGCCATGTCTCAGGACGAAAAATCGACGGAGTGGGAAGAAAGATCCGAACGCGCCGAAGAGTGGACGTTTTCCCAAGTCCCCCGGCACATCGGAAACGACCTGAAATATTCTTTTTGGAACGGCTGGCATCTACTCTTCTTGGCCGCTGGCGCCGGAGCCACGGCCCTCGTACATGAAAAAGATCCCGATATCCGCGAAGCTTTCCAACCGGAGAGACCTTTCGGAAAAAATTTCGATGACGCCATGAATTGGGGTTTTCATCCCTTGGTGCTAGGCGGCGCAACGGCCTTGGCCTTCGGTATCGCCAAAGGGGTCGGCGCCGAAAAACCCGCCCTGACGGCCGGCACGATGTTCGAGGCCTTGGCGATCACAGAGACTTTGACCTTCGGCCTGCAACTCGCGACGCACAGGGGCCGCCCCGACGGATCGAACAATCGATCTTTTCCCTCAGGTCATACGTCCGGCGTTTTCGCGTTGGCGACCGTCGCCGAGATTTATTACGGGCCATGGGTCGGAGTTCCCAGCTACGCGCTCGCCTCTCTCGTGGGTATCAGCCGCATCGACGGCAATAAACACGCCGCGTCCGACGTCGTTGCGGGCGCGGTCTTAGGGACCTTAATCGGACTGGGCACCGCGAAATGGCACAAGCAGGAATTTCCGAAGTTCTTCATCACGCCGGTGGTCGGCGACGGACAAAAGGGACTGGCCGTCGTGCACGCTTTCTGAGATTTTCTATGCTTTCGCCCGAACTCAGCCGAGAAATTTTTCGTAAATCCATCCACGCAGCGGGGCTCTTGTTAATTCCCGTCATCCTTTGGAACCATCACGTTTCGGCGGCTCTTTTGGGAGGTTTTCTGGCGGGTTACTTCTTCGAAGAATACCAGTCGCGCCGCGGGAAAACCGTCCCGTTATTGACCGCACTCACCGACCATTCGAAACGCGACTCCGAAAAAAATCGTCTGTCTTTGGGCGCGATCCTCCTGTGCGTGAGCGCCGCTGTTCTACCTTACGCCTTCGGTCCCAGGATCGCGGCCGTGGCACTGACGCAAGTGTTCAGCGCGGACGCAGTATCCACCGTCTGCGGCGTGTCTTGGGGAAAAAAGAAACTGCCTCATGCGCAGGACAAAACCTGGGTCGGATCCGTGGCCTATATCGTCACGGCCTTCGCCGCGGGCCTACTCTTCGTTTCTTGGCCTCATGCGCTTATTCTCGCGTGCGTCGGGACATTCATCGAATCTTTCCCGCTGGACGCCTGGGATAATTTACTGATCCCCTTAGGCGTCTGCTTGGTTCTTTACGCGTGGCAGCTTTTTTAAAGAAATTGCGAGGAACTCACATGAATAAGACGATCGTACCCGAAAATCTTAAAAACCAAATCGAAGCCGCCTTCCAATACCGCGGCCATATCACGATTTCCTTCAAAGACGGCTCTTCCGCGGAAGGCTACCTCTACAACCGCGAGTTCGAGAATCCTAAACTCGCTCAAGATCATTTCGTCGACGTCTTCCTCAAAGGCAGCGGCAACCCGATCCGCTACCGCATGACGGACATCGCGACCGTCTCCCTCACCGGCACGGATGAAGCCGAGGGCAAGTCCTATCAAGACTGGATGGCAAAAAAACAGAAGGAAGGATCCTCCCATGTCTGAAAGAATGTATCAAATCCTCGTCACGACGGCCGACGGGCAAACTCTCACCTGGCATAAATCCGGCAAACCTCACTTTCTTCCCGAAAACCTGGCCGTCACCTGGGTCGAAAAGTTCAAACCCCATCTTTTCGATATCCTGCCCACCGGCGAAATGGTCGGCGCCGGACGGGATCCGCAAGCTCTGAAGATCGTCAAAGTCGCCAAGCAAGAAGTGGCTTAACCCTTCCGTTTTTCGAACCCCTATCGTCTGAAGTCTGGACTTCTTTGCGGAGATCTCGCGCAAATCCCCTGCGTTTTCCTATGGCATGCCCGTTGCTGTGAAGCCCGGCAGGAGGCGTTATGAGACTTAACGAAAATCGCAGGACGTATTTGGGTGATTTACAGGTGCACCAGCCGGGAAAATTTCAAACGGCCCCACAAACCCGGCAAGAGATCAAAAACGACAAACGTCCGCTCCAATTCACGTCACCGCTCTACTCTCCCCTGACGCCGGACCGGTTTTCGATCGTTCAACAGAGCAAAGACAACGACCAAGCCGGATTTTTCGGAATGACGCGCAAGGAAGAAGGCTCACCCAAAGCGCACAAAGGCCTCGACCTCGAAGCCTCGGACGAAGAGGGATTTCGCATCGGCGTCACCGCCGCGGAAGCGGGCATTGTCTCCTATGCCGGTTGGGCGAAAGGCTATGGCCAAGTGATTTATCTGGATCACCGCGACGGCTATCAAACGCGCTATGCGCACTTAAATGAAATCCATGTAAAGCCCGGCCAACTGGTCGGCCAAGGCGCCTTGATCGGCGAAACCGGAAAGACCGGCAATGCCGCCGGGTCCAACATTCTCTCCCATCTTCATTTTGAAATCCGAAAAGACGGCGTGGCGGTCGACCCGCTGCCATTGCTCACCGAACCACGAGCGGATCGGAAACTGTTTCTGATGATTGAAGGGCTTAATAAAGACACAAACTGAAAGCTGATCTTGACGATCTCTACTTAAAAGCATACTAATTTAGTATGCAGGCCACTACTATAAAAATAGAAGACCCTATGCTCTCAGAAATTAAACGTATCCTACCGAAAAACCTTAGTATTTCTGGTTTTATCCGAGAAGTTTTGGAGCAGGAAATCCGCCGTAGAAAGATGATCGAGGCGGGCAAACAGTATTCCGAATTTCTGGCGGCCTCTTCCTCCGAACGGGATTGGCTTGAAGACTGGGAGAGCGCGGACCTTGCAACGGCGCCGCTAACCAACACCAACGAAAGAAAAAACTCGTGAAAAGAGGAAGTCTCTATTGGGTGAATCTGGAGCCCGCGACGCCTCCGGAATTCGGTAAGGTGCGCCCGGCACTGATCGTTTCCAATTCCGAGCAAAATCTCCTGCTGCCGACCGTAGTGGTCTTACCCGTTTCCAGTCGCGCCCCGGAAATCTGGCCGTTACGCTTACGTTTCACGCTGCCGGATCGGCAGGAATCTTTTGTCGTTCTTCCCGGAATTCGACAAATTCATAACAAAAGACTTCAAGATAGGATCGGCGCCGTTTCAGAGGATTTTCTAGCGCGCGTCGATGAGGCGCTTTCCGTTTATTTGAGATAAATCTCAAGCGGCTTTTCCGTAAGAACGACCGCGTCTTCAAAAGGCCACCACCAGCCGCAAACTTCGGCCAGAGTCATCACAGATGTCAGCGAGTGATGCCCCCAACTCAAGAGCTGCGCAAAAAAATCATAGTAAGCGAGCCAACCGGAATCGTGCAGGCCATAGCCGCAGCGATTGCCTTGCTCGACGGTGACTTCGTCGTTTTTGACGAAGGGACAATCCTGCCGCGAAATTCCGATCCGGGACCGAAGATCTTCCCAAATCGGCCCCGCCACACCGGTCCACGTTTCCGTACCGACGGTCTGATCCCACAACGGAGCGATGCGGTTCCAAATGAGGTCCCGATGAGATTCCACCGGTATCGAAACCCGAGCCCTCATCCGGGAGACTTCATTTTTGATCGTATCCGAGAGATTTTCCGCTTCAAGCCGCTGCTGAATCTTCCCCTTGAATGACGGCAAGAGTTTATCTTGGATCTGAGCCCCAGCCCAAGACCGATCATGAGCCAACATAACCGCCGCAAGCACGCCCTTCCAAGGAGACTCAAACCAAATCTTAAACCGCGGCGGCCTCCTCCCCGCTTCTCGATAAATCTCATCCACGCTTTTTTCAGCCTGAGCGCGATCGGTCGCAGAAACACTGAGACCAATGCTCAGCCATTTTTCTTCGGTTTGAGTCAGTTGGATTCGTTGGAATTCGGATAATTCTTTCATGTAGTAAGATTCTGAATTATCCAATGCCTGTTTTCTATTGTTTCAAGAAGACTCAAGTGAATTCAATGCTGGCATCCCATATAAATTTTACTAATCTTCGCATAAGCCTCAGGCACGGACGCCCGAAACGTCTTTAAGGCTTTTGCCACGAGGGCGTTCTCTTCGGGACCAACGGCATAAATGCCTCCGACCAAAATGTAATAATCAGGCCCCATACCTTCGTAAGCTTCCGAACGTTCGATCGTGACACACGATGCTTGTCCCTCGTCACAGTCGTCATTGGAACGCCTCGAGACGTAACTTCCGGCGAAACTTTCGTCTTGGTAGTCTTCGGGAAAGATGAGTCCTTTCTTCTTATCATACACCATATCGCGCTTCGAAAATGGCGTCCCTGTTTTGGCGCTCACGTCTTTTGCGGCGTTTAAGGCGCTTCTATAATCCTTAAAGCTGCCGAGGATGATTACTTTTTTCGGAATCATAGCCTCGGAAATCTCATCGGCCCGGCTGGAGGATCCAAAGCCAATCGAGAGCAAACACAGGAAAAGCCCGATGCTATTTTTGATCGCGTTCATGTCTTGTCCTTTCAAGTACTAGAGTGGCACCGATGAAAATGAAATTTATCGTTTGCTGATTTTAGCGACCGATCCGGACTCGAAATTGGGTTTGAGGTCGCTCATTTGTTCCAACTGTTGGGAGACTTGGAAGCCGATCTTCTTTTTGACGCCGAAGAGGATGGACTGGGTCTCCTTGCCGTCCTTGTATTCCAGGCCAAACATCGCCATTTTCTTTTTCCAGAAGAGAGAAAAGGCTCCCAGCGGACCGAAGAGATAGACCGCTCCGGCCGCGACGCCCCAGCGAAGCTTGGCCTTTTCCCCGACCGAAATATGCATGATGTCCTTACCGGGGATTTCTCGGTTCAGTCCTTGATACTGGAAATCCTTGAATTGGATGCGGACGGCGTCATGTTTGGAAAAATCCAAATGACATGTTTTCAGCTTCCCCTCCGGGACCATGCATTTAGCGTCGTAATAAAACGCCTGAGCGGACGCAGCGGAAAGCACCGAGACCAAGACGGCTAGGGCTATTATTTTCTTCATACGATTCTCCTTTGACCGGGGATAAGGCAACTCCGGTGCCAAAGGGTGGAAGGTGGAAATGGCTGGAAAAAGAGGTGGTTACGAATGAGAAGTTTTTGGAATCTTGTAAGTGAACACTTAAATTTACAAATTAGTTTACATTTTTAGGTACAAATTCTTCGATGACTTTATGTTTTATCCACAAGCCTTTTAGAAAATTGATCTTATTTTTTAATGTGTTCCTTGGGTGCCTGGCCCATCGTGCTACGACAGCTCGCCTCTTTGAGGAAATAAAAGCTGCAGAACTTAGGGTATGTTCTTCGATCTCTTCACTAACCCTCGTGCCTCTTTAACAAATTCTCGATGGCCGAAACGGAACAAACGCCAGAAGAGTGGATGATGGAGAGGAGCAAGCTTTTATTAACGCCGACTTGTACGCGTACCGGGTACACTTTTTTTCGCGCGAAGGATCGATCATCTCTCTGCATTGGGAGGAATCTTTGACTCGATTGTGGGAAGGGAAGATTCTTTAGCTCGAAAATTCCTAAATTTTTTCGATATGTATTAGTTCCACACATATCGGACACGAAGGTGAGTTGATCAAGCAGCGACGCGGTCGGGATAAAGCTTCAAGCGTTCGATAGCAAAGGCTCCCGGTCTGTTTTTGGCGATACCGGAGTGACGTC
>JBPOJN010000083.1:0-41939 GCA_052033505.1 Myxococcota bacterium
ACCGAAGTCTTGATGGTGCCGGAAGGCGCGGCGCAGCTCCCGAAGATAGACAAAGTCATCGCCAGGCCGGCGATCCGGAGAAGTGTTATTTTTTTCATGATCTAATGAGCGGGAGACGGGGGTCGAACCCGCGACCTCAAGCTTGGGAACGTCGTTACTATTTTTCGGACATGCTCCGCAACTCTTTGATTCATCTTGGAAAATTAGCGGAATATTATTTCAGTCTAAAACAGTTTCGGAGCCGTTTCTGAGCAGGGACTGAGCCGTGGTGGGAGTAAATAGGGAGTAAAGTATAGTGCATTGCCAAAAGTGAAAAATTTTAAAAAAATAACGGACCTACTTGTGTGAGAGAGTGTCTCTATATTCAACCTTCACCCGTTCCTATGGGGGTTCCTTTCCTCCTCCCCCACCCCTATTCAATTTCAATAGCATGCTTTTTAAGGGTCTCGGGCTCAAAGATTGACCGAGTAGTCTCACCGATTGGCAGAAGGTCATCCAATGCCATCGTGAGCGTTCTGGTCATGGTTTCTTTGGGAGGTTCTAAACCTGCTAACTTGGCTATCTGTTCTTGTGCTTTGAGGATGACGGAGCATCTAGAATCAAATCCAGGGCTATCAGGATTAAGACCTGAGTCCAGCATGGTTAACCAGTTCCTACTGAAGCGTGCGGCAAGATCTAAGCGTTCCATCTCCTCCCTTAAGGCTTCCCTGATGCTACCCTTTCTTACTAGCTGTGAAGCCTTAACGTGAGGCACAGAGGTCTTATATCCCGCCTTTATTAGCGCCGCTGATTGATTTTCGGGGTTTCGGACTAACTCCTTAACAAACCTCATTTGTCGGACGTTTAATCTTCGAGTTTTTTTGACTGGGTTTGCAGGTGATTCCATTACTTGAGCTTTATCATTCAGCTTCTTGAGAATCAATTATGTCTAAGAGCTTAGCATTATCCGAAGCCTATTTATAATTCTAATCAGATGCTTTGAATGGGGAGTTTTCCTGGAGCATTAAAACTGTAGGATTGTATTTGGAGTACACCGAAAGGCCTTGGCCAGCTTTAAAATTGTGAAGGCCCTGGGATTAACTAGTCCTCTTTCTATCCTCTGATATTGTTTTACGTCGATCCCATATTCAGACACGTCCTCTTGAGTCAGCTTGGCCTTGATCCGCAAAGCCTTAATTCGCTGTCCGACAGTTCTTTTAAACCTCGCTTCAGTCACAACTCTTAGTTAAAGGGCCATGCAGGTAAGGACCACCGTGAGAACACGGTGCTTGACATCTTTAGCATTCAAGGCGAGTTTTTCTATTATTTATCCAATGAAAACACTGTCTCGATTCTTAATTGCACCGATTTCTCTCAGTTTGTTTGCATATAACTTGTTACCCCGAGAACAGGCTGGAGCTGAAGTAGATTTCATTGCGCTATAAAAGCACTTACACAAGAGGGGATTATGAGAGCTGTCAAAATGGGAGTGACACTGGCAGTGTTTTTGTCGGTGTGGGGATGTGCGACGACAAGCTATTGGAGGCACCCAACCAAAAGCACAGAGGACTTTCAAAGAGATGATGCAACTTGCGAAGTATATTCAAATACCGTTGCTTTGGGTCAATATCCAATTCTGCCCCCCACATACACTGTGATGGTCAATCCGAATACGGGATTCGGTCAAATAACGCCCAATACAGCCTTCAATGATTTGGGGCGAAGCCTAGCGCATAGTAGCGCCTGGAAGGCTTGTATACAAAACTATGGATGGCAAGAAGAACAACCAACCAAACAAACAAAACCTTTAAATGCAGAATCGAATCGGACAAAAAAAGTACGGTCCGACAAATATACTTTGGATAGACAAATCAGCCGAAACAATCCTCCTGACGTAAGAGGAACTTACAAATTATCAAAAACAGATTGCCCAGGATCGTTCGACAGAAGAGTGAAAGTTGTTCAGGATAAAGATCAAGTTAACCTATTGGCAACGACCAAGGGCTTCATTGATGCTACAGGGGCTATCAATAATAGTGGTGAATTTGTAATGACCATAGCTGCAACACCGCAAGTTTCGTGTAGCGGTAAGTTTGTTAGCGGTGTCGTGGTTGCTAGTTGCCGCTCTAATGGCAGAGTCTGTCATTTAACCTACGAGCAAGTGAGAACAAGGTAGTGGCTTGCCTGAGCGCGCTCAGCTACGGAGCGGCATTAAAATTACCAAACATCATTCGATTTCCATCGTAGATATCCTATATGAGACAGATAGAAGATTTAGAGAACAAGTGGTGGCACAGACTTTCAAAAATTGGCCTATGGATACCATCATCAGTTATTTTTCTAATTGGGCTAGCTCTAATATATGAGGACCTTGCCATTAGAGAGTTTGATGCAGAACATCTGATCGCTACTCTTTTACTAGCGTCTCTGTCTTTCATCATTTCGTGGACACTTTATCATAAATTCCTCCTCTATGTTCTTTATGGGAAGGATTTTATCAATCAGATTTCATTTCTTAAAAGCAGATCCATTAAGATTTGTTTAATTTTATTTTTTGTCTCGCTTGTAGCCAGGATTACAGCCCCAATAATTGAATCTAGATATTTAGAGTCCAAAATACGTGAGGAATTTGAGCCTCAAGCTAAAAAGAATATTTATGCTGGGGTCTTAGGCGAGAAACGTTTCTCTGGTGAAGAGCTTTGGGAAATTAAGAAAGCGAATGAGAATAATAATTTTACGGGATTGCCTAACGAGACTCGATTAAAACTATACAGCCTTAACAGTCTGGGGTTGTGTTTAGACATGGCCACTTGTTCTCTAGAACATTTTATACTTCTTTTTACTGATCTTAACGCAGACAATCTTTCGGATTTAATTGTTGATGATACTACTCCAAAAAATTGCGGGTCAGGAGGATGCACATACACGATTGGAGTTAATATTGGCGACAGGTTGGTTAACGGTGGGCATATTTTTGGCCCGTCTTTAGAACCAATAGATGAATACTCGAATGGCTTTAAAAACCTAAAGCTTACAGAGAGGGATTATATCCAGCAGGGTATTGCATATAAAACTCGAATCATCATTTGGGATGGCAACCAGTACAACGATCAATAATAACAATGGATATCGTCTCAAAGAATCAGACAACTGAGCACAATCGGATTCCTTATCGATTTTTGTGGGATAAAAAATATGTCAACTTGTTGGGCCAGCTCCCTCTCCCAATGTGGAGAAGGCAAGTCTAAGGAACACATAATCGGCAAGGCTCTTTTTCCTGATGGTGTTTTGATCAGGGGATTCGATTGGTGTAAGGATGAGCTCAAGCCACTTGGCATCAACGGCCTGGTGGCCAAATGCCTCTGCAAAAAACATAACCAAGATCTATCTGAGCTGGATCAAGGCGCCGTAGACCTGTGGAAACTTCTCCAAGAATTTATGCGGATCGGGAAAATACGCTCTAAAATTAACCCAAAATTCGCGGGTCGCCAAACTTACCGCCTTGACGCGACCAAGATTGAACGTTGGTGTTTCAAGGTGATGAGCAATGTCCTGAGCAGTGATCATGGAAAACAAGCTCAAGTGTGGGCCCCCAATGATGATCTGGTCCGATTTATTTTTGGGAAGGGAAGGCTTCCAGATGGCTGCGGGCTTGGAATAATAGCTGAAATATCCGAAAATATTAGCAATGCTGACCATATTGCTTTTGGCACCCTTCTCAGAGGTAAAGAACTTGTTGGTTGCCTCATTGGGTTTCGAGGAATCCGGATGATCTGTACTTTTGGCGTAAAGGTGGATGACGTTATAATACCCCCCAATTTTTTAACCGGTAAAACACCTCAAGGCCTATACCACTTGGAGAAGCTTCAATTCTCCGGCCCTCACACGGCTATTCGTTTCGATTGGAGCGGAAAGTTTAAAAGCGACTGAGGGTTTTTATTTAGAACGGTCTGCTTTGAGCTTCGTAAGATCTAAAGGCGCTGGTTGACTTTCGGCTTGTCTTTCATGAGCTACTGCCTTGAAAATATTAACCCCTTCTTCACGAACAGCCTGGGCTGTGTCCTGCGCAAGATCAAGTTCCTCTCGTGAAAGCCGTCTCACTCCTTGGGTCTCAACTGTCCAGATATCAACTCTTAAACTGGACAACAAGCCTCATCAAAAACCCCTGAGTTATCAAGGTCTGATTTGATTAGAATTTGAGGGGATTGTTTGGACAGGCAAGCCGCAACTAGTGATTTGGACACTCCCAATTTCGACGCTATGGCTCGAATGCTCAAACCCTGAAACTTCATCTGCAAAGCCACTTCAACGTCAAGCCCTGAGCCTTTAGGGCGTCCCAGACTCTTGCCTTGCGCTCTTGCCCGGTGCAACCCAGCCTTAACCCTTTCCCGTATCAGATCACGTTCAAAACCTGCAATTGCCCCGATCACGTTGAAGAGAAGTTTCCCTGCAGGTGTTGTCGTGTCCATTCCCTCGGTATAGGAAACGAACTGAATACCGAGAGCCTGAAACTCTTCAATGAGGGTAATGAGGTGCTTCAAAGATCTACCAAGCCTATCCAGCTTCCAAACGATAATGCCATCAAAGCGACGCTTCTTTGCGTCGGCGAGTAACTGATCGAGGCACAGACGGCTTTCCTTAACACCAGACGTAATGTCCACATACTCGCGAAACACTTCAAACCCACGTGCCTTGCAGAAGTCTCGCAAAGGCAAGAGTTGAGTCTCAGGGTTTTGTCCGTTGTGAGATGTTGAACATCGAGCATAAATTGCGATTCGCATAAGCCCTCCTTATGTACGTACAGAACTCTAGGCCACACAGCCTAACACGTCAAGACTTATGTACGTACGGATTGACCTGCATAAGAAATGATGTTAGCCAATATTTATGAAGACGATTGCAAAGATCGGAAGGCCACCGTCCCCAGAAGCGCAGAGCCGAGTCAAACTGACAACCAAGCTGAACAAGAAGCTACTGAAAAGACTCAGAGGATTGGCTGCTAAAAGAGGAAAGATGGTTAATGAGCTCATCGAGGAGGCTGTTGAGCATCACTTTCCGAGTCTGAAGTGATATTTCTCAAGAAGTAGTCGTCGGAGCTCTGAACGTTGTATTGGAGGGACATGGTATGGATTGGCCACAGTTTCCAGAAGCAAAGTATGACTACTGGTTGAAGGCTGCAAGTTGGACACTTGGAGAGACAGTAGCAATTCTCTTAGGTGTTGAGCCATCCCCTAAATTAATTAATCAGCTAGATCATTTGGAACTTCTAACAGATTCGCGTGGATTTGCTTGGAAATGGGGTAGACTTCAAAAGCTCGTTGAGCGTCAATTCTTTTCCTATCTTGGGAGTGACCCTAGCCCCAATGAGGTTTTAAATTGGGTTATGGAGAAGGACATTTCCATCCCTGAAGGATTAAGGAAGGCTGCTGAAAAAATGGGATTCCTCAACGCGACACCTTTCACGGAAGAACTAGCCGCTTTGAAGCAGAAAAACGAGCATCTCGAAAAGAAAAACTCTCAGCTAAGGGACGAGAACATATCCTTACAGAAAGAAATGAAAGGGATAAAGGCACAGTTGAAGGATTCTGGAAAACATATTATAGAAACAAGGGCAAAAATTCTAGGGGCCGCTCTTTACTGTATTGTCAATTCTCCGGATGAATGTCGCTCCAAGTCAGGCAAACATGACTTTAAAGCGGCTAAAATCGCTCAGCGCGTTGAAGATCAGCGTCTAAAATGGTTCGGCGATAAAGATTATCCCTCACTAGATACGATCAATAAGAAGATTCTTGAATCCCTTCAAGATCTGTCAAAGAAAAAATAAAACGCGATTTGATCAGTATCAATATTTTCTAAAACACATCTTGTTACAGATCAGACAGATAGCCAGCACACTAGCCCCTCTTAATATTTAGAAGGCTCCTTCCTAATTCTTAGAAGGCCCAAATTTCCGACGCCTCCGTCGTAATCATTGCCCATGTCACGGGAAAGAACCGGGACGGAAAGGATGGGTCGAATGGGTCACGCCACTCAAATCGTAAGCGAAAAAATTCTCGAACAACTTTTGGAGTCTGTAAATTTCTACAGAGGAGTTGTCCTCGACTCTGTGGAGCAGGAGCTAGGCGACACACCAAACTGGAAATTCATGAGAACGCGAATCCTTAGAGCATTTGGGGATCGGGGATTGGAAGGGCGAATTTGCAGGATCTTGGAAGGGACACACAATGAAAATATCTTGTAACAATCCCGCCTTCATCCGCGAGGAACTCGAAGCCTTCGCCAAGCTCTTGATCGTGCCAGGAGCTTGCGTTGAATTGAGAACGCTTCCACCAACGCACATTGGTTATTTCACCGATGTTGAGAAGTTTGCCGATGCCACATGCAGTCTGAGCGGCAAGGTGAATTGTTACGCAACGCTGAATCCAGTCAAAATTGATCTTCTTTCGCGTGCTGAGAATAAACTTGTCCAGGGCCAGCAAAACAATTCCACGAAAGACGAAGATGTTGCTTGTCGCCGGTGGTTTCTGATCGATATCGACGATAAGAGTCGCGCTAAGAATACTAACGCCACTAATGATGAATTGATGGCCTCCAAGGCACTTTGCCAGCAGGTCGTTACAGATCTAAAGACGCGAGGCGTTGAGTGTCTCGTTCTCTGCTCCGGGAACGGCTGGCATATTCTGATCGGTCTTCCCGAATATCCAAACGATGAGAGGCATAAGGAAAAGCACAAGCTCCTTCTGGCCTGGTTCACGAGAACTTATTGTGAGGGTAGCTTTGGAGTTGATCCCGTCGTTTACAACGCGAGCCGGATTTCGAGGATTCCCGGCACATTCAATCTCAAGGGCCCAGACACTCCAGGCCGCCCTCAGCGAATAGCTCGGATCAAGTTACCGGTCGTTGCACCAAAGCCAGTCGATCTGTTTGCAATCTTCGCAGGCGAAATTGCCGAACAGAGAGCTTTTGAAACACCAAGACCATCGGAGTCTTTCGGCAAGCGGGAGTCATTCTCACGGTTCAAAGGCAACTTAGCGACACTCGATATTGCCGCTCTATTTCAGAACGCCGGACTTTACCGCAGACTGATCGGCCAGGGGAAGCACGCCGTCACTTGCTTGTGGGATAACCAACACACAACCGGTTCTAAAACGGATTCATCAACAATCATTTGGGAAGGCGACGGATCGAAGTGGGCAAACTTTTATTGTTCGCACTCACACTGTCACGGCAAGGGGCTCCGAGACGTTTTGGATCATTTTGGGGCTCAAGAAGTTGATCGCTACTGTCGGATGGAGTTCAAGATTCCACCATCAGCATCCAGCGGCAATGTCTCTGAGATTCCTCAGCATGGGATTTCCTATAGAAAGGCATCTGATATTGAATCAAGGCCGATTCGTTGGTTATGGAATGGAAGAATTGCTCGCGGGAAGGTTACCATTGTTGCGGGACACCCGGGTCTTGGGAAAAGCCAAGTAACAGCGAGCATGGCCGCCGTTGTATCTAGTGGTGGTTACTGGCCTGCTGACCGGACTAAGAGTGATCGAGGAAGCGTAGTCATTTTGTCCGCTGAGGACGACGCGGCAGATACCATCAAGCCGCGCCTTGAGGCCGCCGGAGCCGATCTTGATCGTATTTCAATTGTAGATCCCGCCCCTGTAATTATTTTGGGCGACTACGACCGAAAAACACGTCGGGCTTTCACTCTTGATAATGACCTGCCGCGACTTGAAGAATCATTATCTGAGCTAAGGGATGTTTCTTTGGTGATAATCGATCCAATCACGGCCTTTCTTGGTAAGGCAGACGGCCACAAGAACGCAGAAATCAGGGCCCTCCTTGCTCCTTTGTCAGAGTTGGCAGCCAAGCACGAAGTGGCAGTTGTTTGCGTGAGCCACTTCAGCAAAGGAGGCAATAGCGAATCCAAATTGCGGGTTATGGGATCACTCGCTTTTGTCGCGGCGGCAAGGGCGGCTTATGCCGTACTGGATGATCCTGACAATAAAGACCGACGACTGTTTCTCCCCATCAAGAATAACATCGGCAATGACCAGACCGGCTTTGCTTTCACCGTACAAGGGGTAAGCTTGAAAAACCCGTGCGGGAATTTAGAGACTTCGCGAGTGGTATGGGAGAACGATTTGGTGACCAAAACCGCAAACGAGGTCCTTGCGACGACGACTGAAAGCGGGGACGCTACTTCAGAGGCGATAGAATGGCTCCGTAGTCTTTTGGCCGATGGCCCCCTGAAGGTCGCCGAGATAAATAAGGAAGCCCGGCAGGCTGGTATCGGGGATAAGGTTTTACGTACGGCGAGAGAACGGATTTGCAAAAAACCATACAAACAATCCTTCGCCAGTGGATGGTGGTGGGAGCTTAAGGGGCACGAAGATGCCCAAGGTGCCACATATAAGAACAGGGCAGCTTCGGGGATAGAGGGCAGCTTCAACACCCAAGAAGCCTCAGCCCCTTTTCCTTCTTCGGGCAACCGAAACGGTCTCCTTCGACAAGAAAGAGAGCCGGGTGATAATTCGGATGTTAATCTACGAGATGTGATGGAGGTCTTTCCGGGGGCTGAAGAGGTACGAAGATGAACGGAATCTTCGACAAAAACTTTGATCCCCTCAAAGACTACGTTCCATCATCATTGGCCTTTTACCGTCCAATGAACAAGAGGGAGCTGTGCGAGTACCTGCGGATGAATTCGGGAACGTTAGAATACTATAACGCTCAAGGGCTGCCTCGATTCAAAATTGGAAACGAAATCAGATATTCTTTGCCTGATGTTTTGAACTTCTTTCGGGGGCGAGGTATAAACCCGAGAAAGGAACGATTCGCGTATGCGTCTGAAGTTGAGGGGTAAGAAGAACGGCCATGGGCAGAAGATTTGGGGCATTTACCAAGTCTATGATTCCGGTCGTCTTCGGAAGGAGAAACTGCACAAAGCCCTGGGAGCAGTCCCCAAGGCTCTGGCCCTCAAGATTTTTGAGCAATCGCGTGTCGATGTCGTCTGTCAGACGGAGAATATCCGCCACAACGTCGATATCTCGTTTCTTCAAGTATGCGAGGAGTACTTGGCGCGGAAATGCCGCCCTCCCCTCAAAACTCCGGGGAGCTTTAGGCAGGACGGTCATGTCTTTCGTCGTGTCCGGCATACGATGGCGAAAGTTTTCGACCAACTTCATCCTTATCGAACCAATAAGACGATTTGGATTCATGAAATCACCCTGCCCATCTTGGATTGCTACAAAGTGGCTCGAAAAGAGGAAGGCGTTTCAAATACCACCATCAATAAAAATCTGAATTTCATTCGAGGAGCCTTGCGGTATGCGATGGAGGCGAATTATTTGATTCGTTTCCCCTTCGACCGATTCCGCAATTTGAAGCAGGAAGAGCCAAGACGTGAATGGATCGAAGATGTTGGAGACGTTGAGAAAGTCATTGAGAACGCAAAAAGTCCCATGACCCGAATAAAGCTCAAGCTCGGTTTCGAGGCTGGACTCAGGAAGGCGGAAATCCTGCACTTGAAGCTGGAAGAGATCGACCTCAACCATCGACTGTTACGAGTTTACGGGCAGAAGGAAAATCGATTCAAAGAAATCCCCATGAGTGAGGAGATGGCCGAGACTCTGCGTCCTTTGATGACCTATCGCTATGATCGAAACGGGCGGAGCCTTCTTCTGAGGGAACCTCACCAAAAGACTTATCTCTTTTGCAAAGAAAACGGGGAGCACTTCGTGGAATTCGGGGACGGCATATATCGAGCCCAAAAGAAGGCCGGACTTACGAAGAGGCTCGGAGTTCATTCGATGCGGCACACATTCGCAAGTCACTTGCTCCAAAATGGAGCCAACCCCGTCGATGTTTCTCACATGCTCGGGCACAAGAAGCCTTCAACGACTCTCGATATCTACGCTCATTCCTCCAAGGATGGACGCTGGAAGGCTTTTGAGAGACTGCCGTACCTCAAGAGACCGTCGGGCGATGTCATTCCTCTCAGAAGAGCCGTAAATTCGCCTGCAATCTTCGAGGGTGGGAGTAAATGGGGAGTAAACGAAGAAGCCACCCTGGGATGGATGGCCTCTAAGTACTTGAATTTCAATGAGCGGGAGACGGGGGTCGAACCCGCGACCTCAAGCTTGGGAAGCTCGCGCTCTACCAACTGAGCTACTCCCGCAATGTGTTACATTTCAAAGACTTACAGTTTTTTGAAATGCTCTGATTCCTCTTTATTCCACAATCATTCCACAGGTCAATTTCTACTGATGCACAACACGCAGCGAACTCTTCTGAATATCCCTCACACTCGGCAGTGAAAAAACAGCGTCCCTGAGTTGATCGTCTGCGATCTCCGTATAGACATCCATCGTCAGCCTGATGTCCGAATGACCCATGAGCTGCTGAGCCACTTTCGGATGAACTTTCTGCCTGGCCAAAAGGGAACAGAAAGTTTTTCGCAAACCATGCGGAGATACTCCGACAATCCCCGCCCTCTCTAAGGCTCCCTTAAGAGACCTTCGAAAACTGTTGCTGGGACTCCCGTCATGACGACAAAAAACATACTGCCCCTGCTCCGAAGTACGCGGAAGATACTCTTCCATTCCTTCCTGACTTCCATACTGCGGATTGGGCCACCAGCTCTTGAGATGTTCCAAGGTTTTTTCAAGCTCCTGACAAAGAGGAATTGATCTTCGTTTCCCTGTTTTTGTGGCCAAGATACGGAGTTGCTTGTTCTCCCAGTCGATATTCTCGAATTTGAGTTGAGAAACTTCACCTGGCCTGAGTCCCGAATAAACCATGACCGTGATAATGTTCTCCTCCCACGGTTTTGAAACTCTCAAGAGATTGGCTAATTCAGTCATCGTCAATGCCCGGCTCCCATGACAATCTTCCTTCCATCGCCGGATACCGATTGCAGGAGATTTAGCGAGATACCGCCAGTCCACTGCTTTCTGAAATACCAACCTCAGGATACTCAGCATGATATTTTTGGTGCGGCCACCGACACGCCACGTATTCAAAAACAGCTCGATCCGTTGCTGAGTGATTTGATCGAGCATCAGACCATGAAAGTTCTTTTTCGCCAGTCTCAAATTGTCCTGATACTTGTCTGTCGTCGTCGAGCTTCTATTTCCCTTGGCAAATTCATTGATGAACTTGTCACAAAAGACATCGAATCCCATCCTTACGCCGCTCGTGTACCCAAACAATTCGTTCATCACTTCTTTGAGAACGTCTCGTTTGCGCTGTTCGGCGACGGTTCGACTCACTTGACCCAAGGCAACTGTCTGGTCCTTCTGCCCAGGTCGGCGGACAATCAGGAAATAGCGCCTTTCCCCCTTCGTGGTCTGCCATTGTCTCAGGTAAACATTTGCTCTCACAGGTTTAATCCCTTTCGAGGATCAAATGTCTCCGTTGTGGAACGAACCCTGTATTCACTCCTCCTTTCCAGCCACTCGATGACCTTGGCGGGGATGTAGCGGCACTCCTTGCCAACATAGAAGCGTGGCATTCCCTCGCGGTTATATTGGTCAATGGTGGACTTTGCGACTTGGAGAAAGTCACAGAGTTCTTGGGTGGTCAATGGTCTTTCAGCAGCGAAATTCATGATCCATTTTCCTTCTCTTCATCAGGATCAATGGGACCTGCATCACGTTTAGCTGACCATCTTCGGGATATAAAAGGCAGATCGTTCAGAGGACTCGATAATCTCGGACATCTTTTGGAAAGAATTGGTTTCTCACTTGAGATTTTGAAGATGAAACATTTTGCTTCTTCCTCCAATCGTAGAGGTTCCACTTAAGAAGATTGGTCCCACTGATATCGGTATGACGAAGAGCGTATTCGATTCCCTCTATAAGCCCACGCTCTGCTTCGATGCGAGTAGGATCAAACAGGATAACGCTGATTTCATCACGATAATCGAAGCAGAGTCGTATCAACTCCCGTTTTTCTTCTGCGATCAGAACGTCGAATCTTAAGGTTTCCAGGGCTTTCTTGGCTTCATCCAGGTAGAAAATGTCAGGATCGACCACTAGAATCATGCAACGTTCTATATCAATTCGTATGCCAGGGATCAGGAATTGATTTTAAAGGGGATTCCATAACACTTCGCGTTTCCGAAACGTTTCTCAACGTTTTCGGGAGCGTCTTTTCTCATACGGCCTTGTGTGAGGCTTCTTTCGGTGAGGAATGATCTAAGGAAGCGAAGGCAACGCTTTTGCCGCCGATTGAGGCGTGTTCTATGAGATACGTGATTTGATTGGCCGCCTCTTCCACCATCACGCAGAGATCAATGATGATTTGTTCCTCTTCGTTTTTAGGCTTTGAATGAAGAAGCCAAAAAACTCCCGCAATTGTTCTTAAGGGCCTTAAAACATCTTCCACGGCCCCTTCGAGATCTTGGCAAGTTGGAATTAAATGAATCATAAAAATCCACCTATATTATGTTAATAACATAATTTCATATATAGTTTATTATATCAACATAATAATTGGAGTTGATATTCGTTATTAACTAATTCTTTATGATGCGTGAAAAGAAGCCCACCCCTCTCCTGCAGAGGATTTTTGAACTGCGGAAAACACGGCGAATCAGCTTGGCTCAACTGGGAAAGGCGTTAGGCGGAGTCCAGACGGCGACGGCCAGCCAGATTGAAAACGGTGATACTCCTCTTAAGGCCGAGCATATTCCGGCAGTGGCGAAACTGCTTGGAGTCCAGGCCTGGGAGCTTTTCGCTAATTACGACTTGAAAGAGGTAGGTCCTCTCAATGCCAACGAGAAGAATTTAATTTTGAACTTCCGAAAAGCCAAAAACGAATCCGAACGCGAAATCTTGGAAGACTTAGCTAAGGAATTTGCAAAAAATAAGAAATAAAGTGACCGAGAGTTTGAAGGCGAGACACTTCTATTTTTCCTTTCATCTCAACCGAATCCCAAACTTTCCCAAACCCCAGATATAGACGAGATAAGCCGCAACCATCATCACCGACGAAGACACCATCGCCCAGCCAAACCCCCATTTCATCTTAAGAAGCAGCGGCAACACGATGAAGAAAAGCAGCGAAGGCAGAATGGCCCAGAAAATCCCGTTCGAAAGATCCACGATCTTCGTGATGTCCTGCGTATCGCGATAAAGCCAGAGGATCGCCAGGATCGAAGTGAGCGGAAGTGAAGCTAAGATCGCCGCAACGCCGGAGGATCGTTTCCCCAATTCCGAAACGCCCGCGATAATCAGAGCCGAAATCAGGACCTTGATTAAAAAATAAACCATGTCGCCCCCTCACGAATAATAGACACCCTGCAAAATCAAAATGACCAGATACGCACCCAATAATAATCCCCCTTCGAGCTTGGAGATTTTCCGACCTGTGAGAAGAAAGAAGAAAAGCGCGAAACTCATCCCGACCAACACGGGCAAGTCGAAACTCAACCATTGATCGGTAATTGTGATCGGAGACAACAAAGCAAGGATGCCTAGGGTTACGAGCAGCGTAAAAATATTCGATCCCAGGGTTTCAGAGACGGCGACCTCATCCATTCCCTTTCGGGTGGCTTTGTAAGCGGCCATAATATTGGGGATCGAAGGGCCAATGGCGCCGATGGTCAAGCCGATGAATAAATCGCTCATACCAGTCCAACGGGCGAGCCCCGAGAGTTGGCTGCTGAAAATCTGTGCCCCAACCAAAAGTAAAATCAACCCCAAGGCGAAGGCGATCCACGGGGATTTGAGTTTGATGAAACCGAATCCTAAAAGATCCAATCTCACTTCGGCCTCTTTTAAGTCCAAGGCCTGCTGATCCTCGGGGAATTGTTTCTCTTGCAGGAAGACGTTGATGACATAAGGCACAAAAAGCAGCAGGAACGCCAATCCTTCGAAACGCGTAATTTGCCCCCCGTTGGAAACCGCGAACACAAGGATGGGGACGACGAGCGAAAAGATGCCGTCCCTCAAAAGAGTCGTCCTGCTCACTCGAAGCGGACGGATCAACGCGCAGAGTCCCGTCATCAAACCGATGTTGCAGACGATGGACCCGAGCACGACGCCCAGGCCGATGTCGGGATGGCCTCTCACGGTCGCATAAACGGCGACTAAGATTTCCGGAAGACTGACAGCGACGGAAACAAGTATGAGACCTACGGAAGCGCCCGACAGTCCCAAGCGTTTCGCCAGGGGAAGTAAAGAATCGGAGAGCCAGTCGGAGCCTTTACCGATGACAACGATACTCGCTGCCAAAAGCAGAAAGGAGAATACAATCGCCATGTCTTATTTCTCCAACAAGCCTAATAACTCGGACCGGGCGATGAAATAGTCCTTAAGCGCCCGTGCATGACTTTGTTTCTGATCCAGATACCTCTGTAAAGAGGAGAACATATCCGCGAATTTCTTATGCCCCGGTCATACTCTTCCGACGAGAGCAAAAAATAACGCCATCCGTCGGTTAAGTTCCTCTCCGTCGCATGGACCATGTCATGACGGATTTCAGTTCATGTTTAAGTTTCCGAAACGATCCTTCCACCTCTGCTAGCGGGCCGGGTTTGCTTGGGTATGTGTTTTAGCGGTGATTTTCATGATCTTGCCTGGAATGCGGACGCCAAAAAACTAAACTTATTTTTTGAATGTATGAATGATCTTGCGCTCCAAATCGTAAATCTGATTTTCAAATCGAAAACATTTTCCGTCTTTCGAGAGGCGATCCGAAGAAATACAGACTCTTCCCTCGTTGCTCACCAGCAAAAGGGTTTTTCGCAAGTCATGATACCGGGAGTGTCCTTTTTCTCCCAACCACGAAAGCAAGGCCGTCTCGGTCGGACGCCGGTCGCGAATGAAACACAGCAGATAGATCGACAGGGCCCGTTTGATGGCGGAAGAAGATGGGTGTCGTAACTTCATAAATCGATACCGCGACCACCCGCCCCAAATCTCCGAAAGGTTAAAATTAAAGTTGCCATAAAATGGAAGACGGCCAGATTTTTTGCTCCGTCGAAAGAGAGCCGCTACTTCAAAACGACGAGGCGTTAAAAAATTATATTGAGTTACTTCTCAGATCACCGGCTTTTCAAGATATTCAAACTTTCTAGAGGACTGTTATTCTTGCGTTTAAAGTGCAGGTAGATCAACAAACTCAGAATAGCCGCAAAAAAGCACCAGACCGAGAAAAAAGTGGCGGTATAGAACCATGTTGAGATTAGAAACGAAGCCAATAAAACACCGCCGAAAATATTAATCATTCGATGACTCGAAAAAAAACAACTAACGCAGGTGGCGAATAAATAGGATCCCATCGTTAAAAGTGGGTAAAAATGAGGGGAATGGTATGCGATGCTGTTATTAACAATATGGGCGATAACCGGCTCCTTGATAATGAAATAAAGGAGATGCAGACCGACGATCAAGCCAACCAACAAGAACATCTTTAATATTTTTTTCCGTAGAGGATTCTTTTCAATCAGCAGTACGGAAAAAGGAACAAACATCGGCCACAAAACATGGGAGAATACCGAATAAACATAGGTCATCACCATGTTCAACAACGGAGACTGGAAGGAAAGCCAGATCACGCCCTCAATCGCTTGCTGAAGGCCAAATAACAATGGAATGCTGGCAAATGGAAGTTCGGCTCTGGTTTTTGTTTGCTTCAAGGTCAAGCCTCCAGCCATGCTGAGAGAGGCGCCTGCAATGAAACTGGCTGTTGCTGAAAAACACATAATATAGGGTATCTCCTCTTTAAATGTTTATTTTCTTGAGTCTTAATGCATTTCCAACAACGGAAACCGAGCTTAAACTCATAGCAAGAGCTGCGATCATAGGGCTTAGAAGCAAACCAAAATTTGGATACAGTACACCGGCTGCAATCGGCACACCCAGTCCATTGTAAGCAAAAGCGAAAAACAGGTTTTGTTTGATATTGCGCATAGTCGCCCGACTTAAATGTCTGGCACGCACAATTCCGCGAAGATCTCCTTTGACCAAAGTGATTCCAGCGCTTTCCATCGCCACGTCGGTACCAGTTCCCATCGCAATTCCCACTTGAGCTTGAGCCAGGGCCGGGGCATCGTTGATGCCATCGCCTGCCATAGCCACTTTGTATCCTTGGGCTTGCAGTTCCTTTATTTTTTGAGCTTTTTGTTCTGGTAGTACGCCAGCGATGACATCGATATCATCAATCCCTAGTTTTTTTGCGACAGCCATCGCCGTTGTTTGATTATCACCCGTCATCATCACGATTCGAATATGATCCTCACGCAAGACGCGGAGTGCTTCCGGCGTTGTTTCTTTGATAGGATCGGCAACGCCAACGAATCCTGCCAGCTGATTATTAAGAGCAACGTACATGACCGTTTGCCCTTGAGAACGAAGCCGATTCACATCGGCATCAAGCGCCAAAACAG
This sequence comes from Myxococcota bacterium, assembly GCA_052033505.1. Classification (GTDB taxonomy): domain Bacteria; phylum UBA10199; class UBA10199; order JACPAL01; genus JBPOJN01. The sequence goes on from JBPOJN010000083.1 coordinate 16,370, forward strand.
AAATGCCAAGGGCCTCCATGAGCTTTTGATTCCCAAGTGCGACATTCTGGGTGCCGATTTTCCCCTGGACGCCCTTGCCCGTGATGGATGCGAAGTTTTCAACTTTTTCGAGCTTGAGTGATCTTTCTTTTGCTCCTTCCACAATGGCATTGGCCAAAGGATGTTCACTGCCAACCTCAAGGCTTGCCGCATATTTGAGCAGATCGTCACCTGACAATTCCGGTGACAATCCTGCCGTGGGTTCTAATGTCACAAGCTTAGGCTTGCCCAGCGTGAGAGTTCCCGTTTTATCCACCACCAGCGTGTCGATCTTCCGCAGCACTTCTATGGCTTCAGCATTTTTAAAAAGTACGCCAAGGGTGGCTCCTTTTCCTGTCGCAACCATGATCGAAAGTGGCGTTGCAAGCCCCAGAGCGCAAGGACAAGCAATGATGAGGACTGCGACGGCGTTGATGACGGCGTAAGCCATGCGCGGTTCAGGTCCAAGAAGTGCCCAAATAGCAAAGCTAATGGCCGCAATCCCTATGACCACGGGGACAAAATAACCAGAAATCACATCGGCCAATTTTTGAATCGGCGCACGGCTGCGCTGCGCCTCACTCACCATGTGAATGATTTGTGCAAGCAGAGTTTCAGCGCCGACTCTTTTGGCTTCTACAATCAACGAACCTGTCCCATTGATTGTGGCGCCGATCACTTTATCACCAGGATTTTTTTCAACTGGAATCGGCTCTCCCGTAATCATGGATTCATCAATAGAGCTCTGTCCTTCAAGTATCAGTCCATCCACCGGCACCTTTTCGCCGGGGCGAACGCGAATTTTATCGCCGATTTGAACTTGATCCAGGGGCACGTCTTGCTCCGAACCATCCGGATTTACTCGTCGCGCTGTCTTTGGCGACAACCCTAACAAAGTTCGTATGGCCGCGTTGGTTTGCGATCTTGCCTTCAGCTCCAACACCTGACCCAAGAGAATGAGCGTCACAATAACGGCCGCTGCTTCAAAGTAGGTCGCCACTCGACCTGTTTGATCGACAAAGGAAGCCGGGAAGAGAGAAGGCATCAGAGCCGCCACCAAACTATAAAAGTAAGCCACACCAACACCAAGACTAATGAGGGTGAACATGTTGAGCGAACGGTTCACGAGAGATCGCCAACCACGCACGAAGAATGGCCAGCCGCTCCATAACACGACAGGTGTTCCCAGAATCAGTTCCGCCCAGCGCATGAACTGATGGGAAAATAGGCTTGAAACGGGCTTGCCGGGAAGCAGATCTCCCATCGCAATAAAAAAAAGTGGAATGGTTAAGATGGTTCCAAGCCAAAACCTCTTTTTCATGTATTTGAGTTCGGTCTGATCTTCTTCCCCATCTTCCAATGATGCTGTTTTTGGCTCCAAGGCCATGCCGCATAGAGGACAGACTCCCGGCTGGGCTCGAATAATTTCGGGATGCATGGGGCAGGTCCACTCTGTTTTAGCAGTCGAAACGGCGACATGCTTTTCAGCTTGGGGCTTTGAACTGGGGGCAAGGTATTGATCGGGGTTAGCCTTGAACTTTTCCAAACACTTCGGGTTACAAAAAAAGATCTCCTGCTCCCGATAGGAAGTATGGTGGACACTTTGAGCGGTAACATCCATGCCACACACCGGGTCTTTCAAAACCCCACTGCCTTTTGATAGCGAGGAGTTATGATGATGATCCATAAGCTACCTCTCAACGAGCTTTTAATTTCATTTTCATGAAATCGATCTCAGACTGTTGTCCGGAAGTGATGGACCGACATAATTCCTTGATTTCAGGATCTTGAAGGTTCGGATTTTTGCACATGAGTATGGCGCCTCCGTGATGCGGTATCATGGACCTGAGAAAATCCCTTTCTGAAATGGCGACTTGTTTTCTCGTAAACGTAAAAAATAGAGTCAGAGAGATAAGGCTTAAACTGATGACAATGATTTTGGTTAGCCCCCCCTGATACATCGAACTCATGATAACCACTTCTATGATCACCATCGCGGCCGTCATGACAGCGGCCATATAGAATTGATTAAAACTCGCATAAACATTGGCGCTAGTATCAACCATCATATACATGAGCCCATACATGGCCGCGAATGACAGAGCCGTCATGAGGGCCAATTTGGTCCACATCGTATACGGTGGTTTCATATTTGTATGGGTCTGTTTCATTTTTTTCTCCAACTTTGCAAGTTAGCCGCAGCAGTCACCCTTGCCTTGATGTTCCTGAGAAGAGTTGGTGGTGCCCACACCGTAGCCCGCACCCTGCACGGCTAAATTCAACTGCTCGGTCGAAGCCAGCCGTTCATCGAATTGCACTGTGGCCTCGCCAGTTGAGAGCGATACGTTTACGTCACTGACCCCGGAGACCGCTTTCAACGCATTCGTTATGTTGCCGATGCAGCTGTTGCAGGTCATTCCCGTTACTTTTAAAATTTCAGTTTGCATGGTTATGTTCCTTTTCATCTTGCCCATTCATCATCGAACATTGATGGGAACATTGATGGCCATAGGGAGCTTTAAAATAACCCTCTTTCCAGTATTTGACTGTATAATAGGTGGCACAAATCAAATTGAGCCCACCCAATACAAGGACCAGGTAAGCAATATTTTTCATCAAAGATTTACAACAGGCTTCCGTCTTAGCTGAAAATCCAAGCAAGGCAGAGGCCGCCACCAAAACAAGCAAGGTCACTCCAAAAGCAATATGCGATTCAAACATCATAAATATCCTCCGTTGGTTTTTCTGATGGCAATCGGGGTTACCCTCTTCCTCACCTCAAGAAAGAAGGTAACCCCATCACTCATTAAGACATAACTACATCATTTCCGTGGCATGGATTTTATGCCACTGAGCCATCGCTTTATATTCATCAGCCAGCTTTTGGGCCGAAGCGATAATGGCATCGCAATGCTTGTCCATTTCCTCCATCGCCTTTTCCCGGACTCCCTTCGCGAGCGTCGCCTGATTGCCGCGATAGTCCGCTTTCATTTCTCTATGCTCCTTGACGACCGCCTCCTGATCCGTCGCCAACCGTTCATACTTCTCGGCTACGGCAAGACAGCTCGCCTTGGTTTTAGGCATGCCGGCCATAACGACTGAAGCCGTTAGGAATGCTGCGGTCATAAGGACCATGACCGCGATGGTTTTCTGAATTCTCTTCATGAATATTTCCTCCTTCGCTCGTGTTATTTTATCGCAAGAACTGATCGAGCGTTTTCATCAGCTCCTGGATTTTAGGATTTCCATTTTTCTTGTTGATGGCCTCGGTGAGACATGTTCGCATGTGTTGCTGAACCAGAGCCAGGGCAACCTTTTCCAAGGCCCGCCGGGCTGCATTGATTTGATTGATGACGTCAATACAGTAGGTTTCTTCCCGGATCATCTTATCGATTCCCCGGATCTGGCCTTCGATACGCTTGATCCTGTCTGTGGTGTCTTTCTTGGTTTTTTCATCAATCATGTGGTGTACCCTGTACCGGTATGGGGGTTGGAGAACATGATCTTAATCATGTCAACGCATGTTCCTTGTCATGGGGAGTCATAAGGCACAATCAGGGTAAACAGCATTTCAGGATGGGGGATTCCCCTAGGTTGGTTTTTCCAATCGATTATACGGATACCTTGTATCCGTATTTTAAGGTTAATTTTCGATATGGGCGGTATCCAAGAGGGACTTGGGTTTTAAGATGGTGATTTCTCTGTCCTTAATATCAATTAATCCGTCGTGCCTGAATTCCGAGAGGAGGCGGATCGCCGTCTCTTGGGTCACTCCAATCATCTCACCGATCTCTTCACGGGAAAGCTTGAGATCGATCAGGTATCCTTTTTTAGTCCGTTTGCCATAGGCTTCCTTTAACATCAAAAGAAGCTCGGCCATCCTCTCGCGAACGGAGCGGTGGGCGATGCTGGTGGCAAGACTTTCCATTTCTCGAAGCTCCTTCGAAAGTTTCTTGATGATGTCCAAGGCGAGTTGAGGACTCTTCGAGAGAAGAGAAAAAAAGGCGCTCTTATCGATGCAACAAATTATGGCGTCTTCCAAAATTTCAGCCGTAACCGAGTAGGGTTCCTCCGCAAAAAGAGAGCGATAGCCCAGAAAATCGCCAGGACCAACAATCCGGATGATTTGCTGTTTTCCGTCTATACTGGCTTTGTAGAGTTTTACTCGACCTGAAAAGATGCAGTAAAGTCCGAAGACCTTATTTCCTTCGTAAAAGATGATTTGACCTTTCTTATATTGATTAGTGGTTTTGTGCTGACTGCATTCTTCGAGTGATTCTTCCTGAAGATTGCAAAGGACGCCTAGAAAACGTGATGAGCAGTTTTGGCATTCCAGTTTGGGTATTTTGTTCATTCTTCTCTTTTAGTTAATAAGTAAATGTGGCTCCAGCTCCCCATCCCATATCGCTGTCGTAATGTGTGGAAAGAGAAAAATATTTTGTTCCAATATAGCGAAAGCCCGCCATGTATTCTTTGTCGGTGTTGATCATCAGGTTAAGTCGTAGACGACTTGTGATCGGAATATCTTCCCGGCTTAACTGAAAACGAAATTTCCCATCGGAATCAACGCGCATATCCGCATTGAGGAGCAGGGGTAGTGTGTATTGTAAGCCTGCGACAGCGGCCTTGCGGTTGTTTTTGTTTCTGTTTTGTCCAAACCATGTCGTCCGATCATCTCCGAAAATATTTCCGGGGCCACCGTCTTTTTTATAGTGAACGTCGAAACCTATGTAAGGATACCACCATTGCATCCGCCCCAAATAGCGGCCGACCATCGTTTCACTCTCGTAGCCATGCATATCGTGATAACCCAAATGCCACAGGGTGCTTGCCTTCCATCTTGTATTGGCCAACATGGCTTCGCCATCACTCCCGTTACTTTCTACGCCAATTCTGACCATCGAATGAAACATCCGGTCATCCTTGAACAATTGACGTTGGGCCTTTTTGGGATCGGGAATTTCCGGATTGGGCGGTGAATTTTCATAATGAACAACCCGGCCCATGCCGCTCATCATGTGATAGAGAATGTGGCAGTGAAAAAACCAATCGCCGCTTTCACTTGCTGCAAATTCGATCACATCCGTTTCCATCGGCATGATGTCGATGATATTTTTCATCGGTGCATATTCGCCCTGTCCGTTGAGCACCCTGAAATCATGGCCATGCAGGTGCATCGGATGGCGCATCATGCTGTTGTTGAAAAGGGTAATTCTTACATTTTCACCTTTTTTAATTAAGATTTTATCTGATTCGGAGACTGTTTTATTGTCCATCGTCCACACATAGCGATTCATGTTTCCCGTTAACTCAAATTTTAATTCTTTGACCGGACCTGCAGGGAGAGTTGTTTTTTTGGAGGCTCGTAGCATTCCATAATTCAATGTCACAATGCCGGGTGTCTCACTTTCCACGTTTGATTTTTCCTCGCCCGTGACTTCCGGATACATGACCGCGTTCATATCCATTTCCTGATTTTTCATTTTCATGCCCTTCATTTCGATCATATTGCCGTGCATGTTCATCATGCCGTTCATCATTTTCATTCCGGCAAAATACTTAAGCTTAGGTAGCTTTGCGGCAGACACTTTTTCCCCACCGCCCAACCAAAGAGAGGCTGATTTTGTGCGGTCTTCCGGCGTGACTAAAAATTCATAACTCTTGTTTTCAGGAATTTTCACAACGACATCGTACGTTTCGGACACGGCTATCAGTAACCGATCCACTTCCACCGGCTCGACGTCGTTGCCATCGCTGGCGACGACAATCATTTTACCGCCGGCGTAGGTCAGCCAAAAATAATCAGAGGCCCCCGCATTGGCGATTCGCAACCTGACCCTATCGCCCGCCTTAAATTGGGGCTGGTGATCTTGGTTTTTTCCGTTGATCAGGAATTTGTCATAATAAACATCGCTGACGTCCATCGCATTCATGCGTTTCCACTCATTGGCAACCTTCGTTTTGAAATGGCCTTTTTTGATGGCCTCCGCGTAGTTTTGGGTAGAACCTTTTTTGATGGCAAACCAATCGTTAGCCGTGTGAAGTCTGCGTTCAACTTCTTTGGGGTTCATGTCTGTCCACTCACTGAGCACGATGGGCAATGTAGGGATGTCCCATTCTTTTCGTTTGTTCATGATAAAAGCGCCGTACATACCGATTTGTTCCTGAAGCCCGGTATGGCTGTGATACCAGTGCGTCCCATGCTGAATGATGGGGAATTTATACAAATGCGTCGTATGGGGTTTGATGGGCATTTGCGTCAGATTCGGGACGCCGTCGTATTGGTTGGGTAAAAAGAGGCCATGCCAATGCAGGGACGTCTCTTCATTCAAGTCATTGTGCACATAGATTTCTGCGGTGTCGCCTTCGGTAAAGGTCAAGGTGGGCATAGGGATGCTTCCGTTGACAGCAATGGCCCGTTTTGTTTTTCCCGAAAAATTCACTTTCGTTTCGGCAATATGTAAATCGTAGCGGACGACACGTGGGGGTGTCTTGTTCGCAATGGTTTTGATGGAACCTAGCTTTGCCTTGGGCATTTTCCTAGTGCCCATGTCATGCGTTGAACTGTCCCCATCCATATGGGCATGTCCTTCCATCTCCGTAACTCCTTCCACGGGGTTTTTTTCTTTTTGAGGATCTTTTTGATGCTCGGAAGGGCGTCGGTGCCGAGCGGGAGAGGCGGCCTTTTTCTTGATCTGGGTTTGCTGGGTTTTAGTCTCGCCGGGCGTCTGGTGATTCTGATGTTGGGCCCACAAACCGGCCGGAAGGAGAAGACTGGAGAAGAAAAAAACGGTGATAAGACGAGTTTTCATGGATGGCTCCTCAATTCTCTTTCTTTCCAAATGGCGAACAGCACCGGATAGATTAAAAGCTCTAAAATAAAAGACGTGACCAATCCCCCGATCATCGGGGCCGCGATGCGCTTCATCACGTCGGAACCGGCTCCTAACGACCACATGATCGGTAGAAGCCCGATCATCGCGGCGGTCACGGTCATCATCTTCGGGCGCACGCGCTTGACCGCTCCGTGGATGATGGCTTCGGTCAAATCCTCCTTGGTCTTCAACTTTCCCTCGTCCTTTCTCTCCTTGTAAGAGAGGTCGAGGAACAAAAGCATGAAGACGCCGGTCTCGGCGTCGAGTCCCATCAGTGCGATCATGCCGACCCAGACAGCGATCGAGACGTTGTAATCCAGTAGAAATAAAAACCAGACCGCGCCGATCAAAGAAAAAGGCACGGCGAGCAGCACGATCCCGGATTTGATGGCCGATTTGGTGTTCATGTAAAGGAGGACCGCGATGATGAAGAGCGTGAGCGGCAGGATGAACGTCAGCCGCTCCCGCACGCGCGTCATGTTTTCGTACTGGCCGCTCCACTGGAGGGAATATCCGGCGGGCAGTCGGATCTCTTGTTGCACTAGCTTTTTAGCGTCCTCGACATAGCCACCGATGTCCCGCCCCGTCATGTCGATGAAGACGTATCCCGCGAGCATCCCATTTTCGTCGCGGATCATCGAGGGACCGGTCGTAAACCGGATGTCGGCGATCTCTTCCAACGGAATCTGCGCGCCCGAGGGCGTGGGCGTTAAGACGCGCTTTAATTCCGGCAAGTCGTCGCGTAATTCGCGCGCGTAACGCACGTTCACCGGATAACGTTCGCGGCCTTCAACGGTCGTCGTGATGTTTTCACCGCCGATCGCCGAAGAAATAATCATCTGCGCGTCGTCGACCGAGAGGCCGTAGCGCGCGAGTTGATCCCTCTTTAAGTCGAAATCGAGAAAATACCCGCCCGCGACGCGTTCGGCGAAGACGCTTCGGGTGCCGGGAACTTTTTTCAGCGCCGTTTCCAAATGCAGGCCGATCTCTTCGATCTTTTTTAAGTCGGCACCGAAGACCTTGATGCCGACCGGCGTGCGGATGCCGGTCGCGAGCATGTCGATGCGGTTTTTGATCGGCATCGTCCAGGCGTTGGTCCAGCCGGGCAGTTGCATCTTGCGGTCCATCTCGTCGACCAGCTCTTCCCAGCTGATCGTATCGCGCCAAATATGGCGGAAAATCCGGGGATAAGGCTCCATCATCCAGGAGTACCAACGCTTCACTTTCCTCCATTCGGATTCGGGCTTTAAAAGCACCGTCGTCTCGACCATGGAAAAAGGCGCGGGATCGGTGGAAGTATTGGCCCGCCCGATCTTGCCGAAGACGCGATCCACTTCGGGAAATTGTTTCAAGAGCCGGTCTTGGATCTGCAGTACGCGCTCGGCCTCCGTAACCGAAAGGCCCGGGACGGTCGTCGGCATATAAAGGAGAGAGCCTTCGTTCAAAGGAGGCATGAATTCGTGCCCTAAGCTTAAATAGACCGGCACGGTCGTGAGCAGGAGAAGTCCCGCCGCGATCAAGGTTTGTTTTCTGTGCCGTAGCACGAAGCGGCAGACCGGTTCGTAAATCGCAAAGAGGATGCGGCTGATCGGATGTTTTTCCTCGGGATAGTATTTGCCGACTAAGACATGATTTGAAACCGTGCGCAGCCACTTCGGTCTAAACTGAAAGTAATCCATGCGCGTAAACAGCATGCGTAACGCCGGATCAAGGGTGACGGCCAGGATCGCGGCGATGAGCATTGCGAGATTTTTGGAATAGGCGAGCGGCTTGAATAACCGTCCTTCCTGATCGACTAAGGTAAAGACCGGAACGAACGCGACGGCGATGACGAGCAGGGAAAAAAAGACGGAAGGCCCGACTTCCTTCAAGGCGTTCAGGCGCACTTCATGAAAATCTCCCTTCCGCCCGCCTTCGTCCCAAAGTTGAAGCTTCTTGTACGCGTTCTCGACTTCGATGATCGCCCCGTCGACCAAGACGCCGATCGAGATCGCGATTCCGGCGAGCGACATAATATTCACGGTGAGTCCCATCGCGTAGAAAGGGATGAACGCGATCAAAACCGAGATCGGGATCGTGACGATCGGAATGATGGCCGATGGGATGTGCCAGAGGAAAATCAGGATGATGAGGCTCACGATGATCATTTCGTCGATCAGCGTATTTTTAAGCGTGGTAATCGCTCTCTGAATCAGATCCGAGCGATCATAGGTCGTGACCAATTCCATGCCTTCGGGAAACGACGGTTTGAGCTCTTCGATTTTTTCCTTAATCCGTCCGATCACGTTCAACGCGTTCTCGCCGTATCTCATGATCGCGATGCCGCCGACCGCGTCTCCTTCTCCGTCCAGGTCCGTTACGCCCCGGCGAATGTCCGGACCTAACTGTACGGTCCCGATGTTTTTAATGAGGATGGGCGTTCCCGTCTTGGCGTCCACTCCGACGCTGATTTTTTCGATGTCTTCCAAGGACCGAATATAGCCGCGGCCTCGGATCATGAACTCCCGTCCGCTGAATTCGACTAGCCGTCCCCCGACTTCGTTGTTTCCTTTGCGGATCGCTTCCATGACCGCGGGCAGCGCGATGTTGTGAGCCGATAATGCGTTCGGATCGACGTTGACTTGATACTGCTTGACGTGCCCCCCGACAGTCGCGACTTCCGCCACGCCGGGTACGCTCTGGATTTGATAACGGAGGTTCCAGTCTTGAAAGCTTCGAATCTCTTGAAGGTCATTGCGACCCGATTTGTCTAAAAGGGCGTATTGATAGACCCATCCGACACTCGTGGCATCCGGCCCCAATTCCGTTTTGACGCCTTCCGGAAGGCGCGGGATGATTTTCGACAAGTATTCGAGCGTCCGGCTGCGCGCCCAATAAATATCCGTCCCGTCTTCGAAGATCACGTAGACGTAAGAGAATCCGAAGTCGGAAAAACCCCGCACGGCCTTGATCTTCGGCGCTCCCAACATAGCCGTGATGATCGGATACGTGACTTGATCTTCCAGGATGTCGGGACTCCGGTCCCATTGGGAATAAATGATGACTTGCGTATCCGAAAGATCGGGGATCGCATCGAGAGGAATTCTTTTCAGGCACCATATCGAAACAACCAAGGTCGAGGCGACCAGGAGAAGGATCAGAAATTTATTCCGCGCGCTGAATTCAATGATCCTTTCGATCATGATTTAGCTCCCGACTTTCGGCATGCACATCGCCATGCCCGCATCCCAGGCCTGTCCTTCCGGACAAGAAGGTCCCGACACGGCCGCTTTCAGTTGGCTTTCCGAATCCACGAAAAACGCGGCGCTCGAGACGACTTTGTCCCCTTCTTGAAGGCCCTCGAGCACGACGACTTCCTGATCCCCGACTTCAGGTCCGATTTTGACGGGACGCGAATCAAAGTTTCGGTCGTCTTTCAAGACGAAGGCGACTTGCCGGGCGCCCGTGTCGATCACGGCGGATTTCGGAACGGTCAGCGCTTGGCCGAGATTGATTTTCAAGGAGACATTCACGTAGCTGTCGGGCCTTAAAAGACCGGCGGCCCCCGACACTTCGATGCGTGCGCGCGCCGAACGGGTCATCGGATCAAGCACGGGATCGACGCCACGGACAAAACCTTCATAGGGGCTCGCGTCGCCCCCTCCACGGGCAAAGCCCGCTGGAGCCTCCCCCTCAATGGCCCTTCGGGCCTGGTTCGTTGGGAGTGTAATGATTGCTTTATCTCCGATTTTTACGACACCTACTACGCTCTGATAGAGAGTGGCGTAGATCCAAACGGACTCGCCCGGCTTCGGCAAGTAAAGATTCGTCGTGATTTTTCCACGTCTCTCTAAATCACGGATTTCTTCCTCACCCATTCCTAAGAGGCGGAGGCGCGAGACAGACGCCGGTTTTAAAGAAGGGACGTTTTTCGCAATCTCCAAGAATTCACGCTGCGCCACGGCCAAGTCGGGATCGAAGGCGACGCGGCCCACCGTACGGATCTCCTGGGCGACTTCCTTTTTCACAGCCATCTGGGTTTTGATCCCGATCAATTGTTGCCGCTCGGGGGAGATGTTTAAGGAAGACCCTCCGGAAGGCGTCGTTCCTTGTTTATAAACCGGCACCAGATCCATGTGACAGATCGGGCATTCCCCCGGCTTATCGGAATGGATGTGCGGGTGCATGGGACAGGTGTAGTGGCTGATTTCGTCTTTCCCGTGTTCGCCGCCGCTTGTGGGCGTCTTGTCGCCGCAGCCGGCGATGAAAGCGGCTCCAGTTAAAGAAAGAAGAGAGACGACTAGGATGAGAATATTATTTTTTTTCATAAGTCCTCTTGTTGGTTTGAGTTAAATCCATACCGACCAGTCGTTCGAGTTCCGCGAACGTCGTCCCGCGCATGACCTCGACTTCATAGAAAGACATCTGAAGGTCTTTGTAGGCGCGGGCTGCGTCAATCAGAGTTAGGAAGTCCGTTTTTTGCGACCCGTAGGCCACACGCGCCGCTTCCAGCATCGTCTTCGCCTGCGGCAAAATTCCGCTCCGATAAGACGCTGCCAGTTTCTCGGCGGCCTTGACCGCGCTGTAGGCCTGGTCGATCTCGTGGCGCGTGTGGATCGTGATCGAACGCTCTTCCGCTTCGGTCGCCTTCAGCATCGCCTTCGTTTCTTTGATCTCTCCCCAGTGTTTTCCCCAGGGAAGGAGCGGCACATTTACCATCGCGCTTCCGGTCCAGGCGTCTTGCCGCTCGGGTCTCTGGTTGTACTCGAAACCCAAGGCGAAATCCGGAAGGAGTCCCTGCCGCGCGGAAGTCAGTTTCGCGCGGTCCCTACCCCTCATCGCTTCCAAGCCCTTGATCTCGGGCCGGGACTGAAGAGCCATCGCTTTGATTTGATCCAGGGTGAAGCGCAGACGCGGCAATTCCACACGCGCGGGTAGTCGAATGTCTTCGTGCGTGGCGCGGTTTAATTTCGCCTTCAAATGGGATTGGTGCGTGATTTCCTGCTGCCGCAGCAGGACTTCTTCGTTTTTCAATTTGGAGATTTCCACTTGGGCTTTCAGGGGAACGTCCGCCGTAGTCTTGCCGGACGCGTACCAGGCTTGCGTGGAGTTCAAGAATTGCCGGAGAAGACCTTGATTCTCCCGGTTGATCGCGAGGGCGCGTTCGACGCGGTAGAGTTCGTAATAGGTCTTCTTCAATTCCAGGATCACGTCCCCGATCTGTCCGCGGGCCGTTTCTTCGGCGGCCTTCGCATCGAACCGGGCCGCCTTGCCGCGCACATAACGTTTTCCCGGAAAAGGGAGGTTTTGTTGGACGCGGTAATTGATCTCCTCGCCGCGATCGACGTTGACGCTATCGATCGGCACGTCCTCGAACATGACGCCGACCATAGGGTCTTCCAAGGCCTTGGCTTGAGGAATCCGCGCCTTCGCCGCGCTTGACCTAAAATGAGCCGCTTGCACGTCGGGATTGACGGCCAACACCTCCGCAACCGCCTCGTCTAAGGTAAGAACATCCCCTTGGGCCAATACGGAAAAGGACCATAGAAAAAGAAACACAAAAATCTTCGGTCGAAACATGAGTCACCTCGCAAAAGACACACCCGTGGCTTTGGTCTGGCGAGGATCAAATGAGGAGAGAGGAATTTAGGATAAAAAGAGGCAGCGCTCGGGGCGAGTGAGAAGCGTCCCGCACATAAGTGACGAAATTCGATGGGACATGTAAGACGGGGACTGCCGAAGAAGAGACTTCAAAAATTTTAGCAATTTGGGGGTTGGACTGCGAAACCGGGACCGCCGTGGTCTTTTGATTGGTATCGGAACGGCAGCAGGACAATTTCGGCGGACAAGGCGTCGCGCCGCAACAGCTTGGTTTTTTCGCCGGAACATTTGCGAACGCCCCGAGAGACCCTTCCAAGAGGAGGGTCAGGGCGACGGCGAAAATCGTTAAGGCCCGTTTCACGGAATCATTGTACCTCCAAGGAAGACGCCGTTGCCAAGAAGAATTTTTCAAATATCTCCCGAAGCAGTTCCTTATCGTCGTTTTTCAAGGCAATCGAAGCGCCGTCAAACCAGTCGAGAAACCAATACTCGATGCGATGGCAGTGTCCTTTTATATCCGTGAAGAAACGGAATTCATCGGAAGGCCCGCCCCAAGAGATTTGATAGCGAAAGTAACCTTCCTCTTGATCTGTGAAGGTCCCGCTGGCGACGTAATCGAAAGCGAGGCCATATTCTCCGAGAGATTCGGTCGGTTCTTCTTCCTGAAGAATTTTCCTAAGATCCTGTAGGCGGCTCTTCAATTCGAATTTGATTCTTTGTCGGCAATTTCGGTTTTCATTTTTCATAAAAGTCTCCTGATAAGAAAAAAGGGGGAGGAAAATCCTCCCCCTTTCGGGTTTATTCTTCGGACTTCGGTTTCCGATCGCGGATTTGAAGCTTTCCATTGAGTGGCACCGCGTCCAGGACGACATTGATGGACCCGTCTCTGTTGACGAATCCGATGCCGACTCTGGTCCAGCGGGTTGTTCCTTCCTTGCCTTCGCTGATGGCGAAAACTTCCTTGATGGTGATTGATTCCTTCATGTTCCCCTCCTTTTTGGGTTGGTTGTTGTTTTGCGTCCTCGCAAGGACAGGGACGCAAAACCGGCCAACGAAGCGGAAGAGACGACGGCTTCCGGGAAACGAAGACAGATCAAGACGCGTGACTGAACCGAAGGGAAGGCGCGAAGATTGAAGGCTAAGTCCGGAGGGCTAGGAACGAAGCGGAAAAGGAGAGAATTTAAGGATCAAGTCCATTCGAGTAAGATTCACTCAGTGAGATTGAGGGCCTATTGGAGGTCCTAAGAATTTCATCATATACTTAAGATCAAATCCGTTCAGGTCCTGCCTTTTTGAACTCCCGCTCCTTCTAAACGGCGGAAAGCAAGAGGGTCATCGGAGAAATTCCTTGGTTTTCTCGTTTTGGACGATTAAGATTTCGGGCAATGCTTGTTTCCCGACTCATCAAAGGTCTCATTATAGCTTTATTGTTCGGTTTCTCCAGCATGGTGGCCGACATCCACGTCGACGATTTGGCGGCATCGCACCACAAAGGGGAAAAAGATTCTTGCTGCGTCACTTGCTGTCCCGCCCACAATTTAGGACCTTCCGTCCATTTTTCGACCGCAACGCCGATCCAAAAAATCGACTGTGAATTCTCGACCGAGATCGTCGTTTACTCCGAAGAAGTCGTCGCTTTCGTTTTCCATCCTCCGCGTCCGTCCGTCTAACCTTAAGCCGTTCCTCCCATAAAAATTTTTAGCTTCACGAGACGAGAGTCGTTCGCGTCTCGCGAAGGAGCGTTTTCATGAAGATCGCCCTCTTTTTATGCGCCTTGGTGTTTCTGGCGCCGCTTTCCGCGTCGGCTGACCCAAACGCCTGCGAGCTAAGGACAACCCAAGACATCTTGGATTGTGCCCTAGGCAATCATCCGGAAGTTGTGGACTCCACAGCCGTTCAGGCTCGGGACGCCGCGCTTGTCCGAGTCGCCCGGCAACGGCCGAATCCTGAATTGGAAAGCAAAATCATTTCGGGAAAAGAGACGGGAAATAACGTCCTCACGACCGAAACGAGCCTCCTGCATACGCTGGAGTTGGGAGGCAAACGAAAGGCGAGAATCCGTCAGGCCACGGCTCAAGGAGAATGGGCCGCCGCTTCGCTCACGGAATCGAAGGAGCTGGTGGCGTTGAATACGGTGCTCGCGCTCTACCGGCTGAGACAAATCCGCTCGGAACAAGGCTACCTTCAAGAATCTTTAACGACCTTCGACCGCATTCTGCGCCAATTTAAATCCCGTCCGACGCTGCCACCCGAACAAGCCGTCTCCCTCTCCGTCTTCGATCTGGCCAAAGAAGAATATACCCTTCGCAAAAAATCCATTCTCCAAGAGGAAGCGGACTTGAAAACGTTTTTGGAGATCGCGACCGGAGTCCCTTTTTCCGAGATGAAAAGATTGCTGCCGAGACCCAAAAGATCCTGGCCTAAAATTGCGTCCGGTCTCCGATCCGATTCTCAAGAACTCGTTTCGAATTTTTCCTCCTCGGAAATAAAAAAGGCCGCGGCCGATCTCAAGCGCGCCGAAGCCGGTCTTAAGCTCGCGAGAAGCAACGCTTGGCCCGATTTTAAATTAGGGCCGACGGTGGAAACGGGCACTCTGGGCCGCAATGACACTGTGGCGGTCGGAGGCACGATTTCTCTGCCGCTTCCGCTTTTGAATCTGAACCGAGGCGAAAAATCCTACGCCGTCCTGGAAAAAAGCCGGGCCGCTTCGCATCTGGAGCAGACGATCCGGAAGACTTCTTTGGAACGCGGCAAACAACTGAGCCGTTACCGACGCGCCGTCAGCGGCGCTTCGCAAACCCGTTTTCAAAACTTGAACAGAAGCCACCGGGAAGTGGAGGAATTCTTCGGACGGGGCATGGTCCCCAGTTCGCTCGTCATCGAATCCCATCGCCAATTGTTCGAGATCAGCAAGATTATCCACGAGCAGGAATTGACCGCGATCGACGCGTTATGGCGGCTCTACATCATCGACGGCCGCGTACTCGAGGAGAAAATATGACTTTTCGATTGTTCGCTTTATTGGCGGTTTTTTTAACCGCTCAAATGTTCGCCGTGGCGGAAGATCATCACGGGCATGACGATCATGACCATCCTAATCATAATGCCGAGAAGGAACAGGCCCCGATTAAAAATGAAAAAGACGAACACGGCCATGACCACGACCACAAAGAAGAAAAAAAAGAAAAAGACGGTGAGCCTGGCCATCATGAAGACCATGAAGATCCTAAAGACCATGAAGGCGAAGCCGCCGGAGAAAAAGAGCATGGCCATGACGAAGAAGAATCCACGGGCGGCGTCGGCCCCAATAACGCGGTCACGGCGGCCGACGAGCATGACGGCATCAAACTTGCGCCCAAGGCCGTGCAATTCATCGGTCTCAAAACAGCGGCGTATGACGGCCATACGATTCCATCGACAGCACTTGTTTTTTACCAAACCGAGGTCGGCATTTATCGCTTACGCGACGGGTGGTTCAAACTGGTACCCGCAAAGGATCTCCGTGCCGGAGATCAAATCGTAATCGAAGGCGTAGGCTTGCTTCGCGTAGCGGAACTCGACGCCTTCTCAGGAGAGGTAGGCCACAGCCACTAGTGAGCGAGCACCACACCGGACGGGTTTCCCGTTCGGTGTGAGCGGAACGAACGATCCATTAACGAACTAACAGATGGGAGGCTTGGAGGGAGAGCGGTATCTCCCTCCAAATATTATGCTTAATAAAATTATCCATTTTTCCGTTTATCGACGAAACGTCATCTTCTTTTTAACCGCCGCTCTCGCCATTGCCGGCTGGATGGCGTTCGAAAGGCTGCCGATCGACGCCGTACCGGATATCACCAATGTCCAAGTCCAGATCAATACGATCGTGGAAGGCCTGGCTCCTGAAGAAATCGAAAGAAACATCACGCTCCCCGTAGAGACCACCATGAACGGCATTTCGGGCGTCACGCAAGTGCGCTCGATCACCCGGTTCGGCTTGTCGCAGGTCACGGTCGTGTTCGAAGACGACATGGACATTTACCGCGCGAGGCAACTGATTTCGGAGCGGTTGCAGTCGATCGCCGGAGAACTTCCGGCGGAGGCCCAACCCAAGCTCGGTCCGATTTCCACCGGCTTGGGAGAGATTTTTTACTACTCCGTGGAATCCACCGACATCAAAGAGGGCCCTGAACGGATTGCCCAACTCATGGAGCTTAAGGCGATCCAAGACTGGTATATCAAGCCGAGACTGCTCACCACGAAGGGCGTTGCCGAGATCAACACCACCGGCGGCTTCGAAAAACAGTTCCATATCCAACCCGATCCCGGGCGCATGTCTTATTACGGGCTTCATTTCGACGATATCGAGGAAGCGGTGAAAGGCAGCCACAAGAACGTCGGCGGCGGGTACATCCAGCAGACGGGCGAGCAATTTATCGTTCAAGCCGTAGGCCTCTTGCAAAATAGCGACGACATCAAGGCCCTTAATATCAAATCCCTCGAAAATTTTAAAACCGTCACGGTCGGCGATGTGGCCGATGTGCAGCTCGCCACGCAATTGCGCACGGGCGCCGCTCTGGTCAATGGACGTGAGACGGTGATCGGCATCGCTTTCATGCTCATGGGCGAGAATAGCCGAACGGTTTCCTTGAGAGTCGCCGAGAGATTGGAAGAGATCAAAAAGGGATTGCCGGAAGGGGTGGTCATTCAAACCTTGTACGACCGCTCCGAGCTGGTCAACGCCACTTTGGGCACGGTGGAGCATAACCTCCTCACGGGCGCCGCTCTGGTCGTCATCATTCTGCTTCTCTTAGTGGGCAATATCCGGGCCGCCCTCATCACGGCGGTTACGATACCGCTCTGCCTGCTTTTCACTTTCATCATCATGAAGTGGCGCGGCATTTCGGGCAATCTCATGAGCCTGGGGGCCTTGGATTTCGGCATCATCGTGGATGGCACGGTCATCGTCCTGGATAACTGCGTTCGGATCGTTCACGAAAAAACCAAACATCTCGGGCGGAAACTCTCGAAGGAAGAACTGAAGGCGACCATTGTCGACGCCACGGTGGAGATCAGAAAAGCGGCCGGTTTCGGCGAAATCATCATCATGGTGGTATTCATCCCGATCTTCGCTTTGACCGGAATCGAAGGGAAAATGTTCATTCCGATGGCGGCGACTTTCCTGGCGGCGCTCTTGGGGGCCCTCTTCTTTTCGTTCACGCTGGCGCCGGCGTTGGCGAGCGTCTTCCTCTCCACGAATACCGAAGACAAAGAACCCTGGCTCATGAGGAAGATTACCAAGTTCTATGGGCCGATCTTAGAGAGAAGCATGCACGCCAAGAAGGTGGTGCTTGGTATTGCGCTCGCCGCCATTGCGGCCGGCGGCGTCTTGTTCTCATTTCTGGGCGGCGAGTTTCTTCCCCAACTCAACGAGGGATCGATCGCCCTTCATATGATCCGTCCGGTCAACGTCAGCATCGACCAATCGGTCAAGATTCAGGGACTTGCGGAAACGCTCATCAAAACCTTTCCTCAGGTGGACAAGGTTTTCTCGCGCCTGGGCACGGCCGAGATCGCGACCGATCCCATGGGGGTGAACGTCTCGGACACCTATATTATGCTCAAACCTTCCGAGGAATGGCCTCGGGAAAACGGCCCGCTGACCAAAGACGATCTGGTCCAGGAAATCGGCCGGACCCTGGGATCGACCGTTCCCGGGCAACGCCTCGTCTTCAGCCAGCCCATCCAGATGCGGTTCAACGAACTCTTGGAGGGGACGCGCGCCGATGTCTCGGTCAAAGTCTTCGGCGACGATTTAGACGAATTAGCGCGCATCACCACGGAGATTCAAGAAGTGGTGAAAACGGTCCGCGGTGCCGGAGATGTGGAAACCGAAATCAAAGGGACGTCACCCATGCTCCGGATCATCCCCGACAAGAACGCCCTTCGCCAATACGGAATAACCCACCAGGAAATCCTGCAAACGATCAGCAGCGCGTTAGGCGGAGAAGAACTGGGTCACCTCTACGAAGGGGTGAAAAAATTTCCGATCGTACTACGATTGAACGAGAAGAACCGCTCGGATCTGGAACAGATCCGAAAACTCCCCGTCGCTATAGCCGCCAACCTCACCATCCCTCTTGCCGATTTGGCCACGATCAAATTTGTGGAAGGGTATAGTTCCGTCTCCCGTGAAAATTCCAAACGACGGGCCGCCGTTCTCATCAACCCGCGCGGCCGCGACACGGAGAGCTTCGTCCACGAAGCCCAAAAAGCGGTGGAAGACAAAGTGAAAATGCCGTCCGGTTATTTCGTGGAATGGGGCGGGAATTTTGAAAATCTCCAGCAGGCCCGAACCCGCCTCATGCTCCTGGCCCCTTTGGCGCTCCTTCTCGTTCTTTTCATGATTTATACGGCTTTCAAAAAGGTCCGAGAAACCATCCTGATCTTTTTATGCGTGCCTCTGGCCTTGGTCGGCGGCGTCCTTGGCCTGATTTTCAATGGCCTGCCGTTCAGTATCTCGGCGGGAGTGGGTTTCATCGCGCTCTCGGGAATCGCCGTTTTGAACGGCGTCGTCTTAATCAGCTATTTCCACCAGCTTCAAAATGAGGGGCTTTCCGGCGAAGACATGGTCAAGAAGGGATCCCTCATTCGTCTCCGCCCCGTCCTCATGACCGCCCTGGTCGACATCTTCGGATTTCTTCCCATGATGCTCTCCTCGGGGATAGGCGCCGAGGTCCAAAAGCCTTTGGCCGCCGTGGTCATCGGCGGAATTATATCGTCCACTTTACTCACGCTCGTGGTCTTGCCCACGATCTACAATTGGTTCGGACAAAAAAGAGAAGATATCGAAATCTAAAACGGAGGATAAAAATGAAAGAAATAAAAGCGATCCTACAACCCTTTATGCTTTCCAAAGTCATCAATGCGCTCAAGGAAATTCCCCATATGCCCGGGGTGACCGTCTCCGAAGTGAAAGGCTTCGGTCGAAGCCGGGCGGAGGGTGCCGCGAATAGCGTCACGGAATGGGGCGTGGATTTCGTTCCGAAGGTCAAGCTGGAAACAGTCGTCACGGATGAAATGTCTCCTCAAGTCGTCGAAGCGATCCAGAAAAACGCCCATACCGGAAATATAGGGGACGGGAAAATCTTTGTTTATCCAGTCTCACACGTCGTTAAAGTCCGGACGGGAGAGTCTGACGAAGCCGCGATTTAAGGGGAGATAAAGGAATCGAAGATGAAAGAAGAAAAAACCTTCGCCGGAAGGTGGTACCTGCATGTCCCCATGCGCAACGTCTTAATCGCGGGCTTGCTCACGGGCATCGCCTTTGGGTTGGCCCACTTGGGCGTTATTCCGCGAGCGGCCGAAGTCATGATTTACGCCGTCGCCATCCTTCTCGGCGGATACCATTGGATCTGGGAAGGGATAGAAAAAATCATCCACGAAAGAGAAATCGGCATCGAAATCCTGATGATAACCGCCGCCATCGGTTCCGCCGTCCTGGGGATGTGGGACGAGGCCGCTTTTCTGGTGTTTCTCTACGGCGCCGCGGAAGGGATCGAAGAATACACTTACGCCAGGACAAGACATTCCATCCGCAAGCTTGTGGACCTCGCCCCCAAGCAGGCCTCCTTGCTTCAAAATGGAAAAGAGGTTTCGGTTCCGGCGGAGCAATTGAAAGTGGGCGACGTCTTCCTGGTCAGACCGGGAGAAACGATTGCGACGGACGGCATCATTCTCAAAGGGTCTTCGAACATCAACGAAGCCCCGGTCACCGGCGAGTCGATGCCGGTCGAGAAAAAAGAAGGTATGAAAGTCTTTGCCGCCACGTTCAATCAGGAAGGAGCCTTGGAGATCCGGGTTACGGCCGCCTTCGCAGACAACACGCTCTCCAAAATCATCCATTTGGTGGAAGAAGCCCAAGAGCAAAAAGGCAAGGCCCAGCTGTTCATCGAGAAGTTCGGGAAAAGGTATTCCCCGCTCGTCTTATTGAGCGCTCTTCTTCTTTTGATCCTTCCCTATTTTCTTGGATGGGATTTTTCCGAGTGGGCCACGAGAGCGGTCGTGCTGTTGGTCGCCGCCGCTCCCTGTGCCTTGGTCATGTCGACGCCCGTCGCGATAGCGGCCGGTATCGGAAAGGCGGGGAAAAGCGGGATCCTGATCAAAGGCGGTGCGCATTTGGAGAATCTTGGAAAACTAAAGGTCGTCGCCTTCGATAAGACGGGCACCCTGACTCAGGGAAAACCAAGGGTGACCGACGTGCTTCCTTTGAAGGGAGATGAGCGCGAACTCCTCACATTGGCCTTAAGCCTTGAAAAGTTTTCTCAACATCCTTTGGCGGCGGCCATCGTGTCCAAGGCGCAATCGATGAACCTGGAAGCTTTGGAAACAAGCGATTTTGAATCCCTGACCGGCTCGGGTGTCCGCGCCAAAATCGGGGATCGAACCTTTTACGTCGGCAAACCCGAGTTCTTCCGCGAGCGGGGGTATAACCTGGGAGGCATCGATACTATCGAAAAATGGAGGGATCAGGGGAAAACCGTCATTTTGGTGGGAGGAGATTCAGGCATTCAAGGGCTCATCGGGATTCGCGATGAAGTGAGACCTTACGCCAAAGAGACCATTGCGACGCTTCACGCCATGGGCATCAAAACGGTCATGCTGACCGGCGACAACGAAAGAACGGCTCAAGTGATTGCGCGTGAACTGGGATTGGACGACGTGAGGGCGAATTTAAAACCCGAAGACAAAACCCATGCGATTCTGGAATTGGAAGGAAAGTACGGACCTTCGGCCATGGTGGGCGACGGCGTCAACGACTCGCCCGCGCTGGCACGCGCCACCGTGGGCATGGCGATGGGTACGGCCGGCAGCGACGCCGCCATTGAAGCGGCGGACGTGGCCCTGATGGCGGACGATCTCAAAAAGGTCGTGGAAGCCATCCGTCTCGGGAAGCGGGCCAGAAAGATCGGCCTCCAAAATATTGTCTTTTCGCTCGTGGTTCTCGCCACCCTCATTCCCTCGGCCTTGGCCGGCATCATGAGCATCGCCGTCGCCGTCTTTACCCACGAATTCTCGGAAATCCTGGCCGTGATGAACGGCCTTCGGGTGCGAAATGCGGAAAAATGAGCATCTAAACTCTCCGGAGTGCGCGGATTATGGAGAAGTTTCTCCAGTGCCCGGCAGTCGTCCTAAACCGGCAATAACCCCTCAGGAAGAAGCCCGATTAAAGAAAGCCGTCCAACTTTTGCGGTCGGGGGAACTCACGCTGGAAGAAGTAGACGAGATCGAGAAAGAATTCGGGACCATTTCCGGCGACCGGGGAGCGGTCTATCAAGGAGACCCTTCCCAGGGACTTGGTCTTTACCAGGCCATCATCAAGGAATCCATCGAAGCGCTTTTTCAATACATTGTTCTTTTAGGTGGAGGGCGGATCGTGGAGGTCGGCTCCGGCGATGGGAAACTATCCGCGGCCTTGAGAAAAAAAGGACTTGATGTGACGGCGACGGATGACGGCTCATGGGGCATTTCCTCACAACCGGACATCATCGTGATGGATGCGAAAGAAGCAGCCGGACAAGCCGATATTCTCCTCTTTTCATGGCCACCTTTGTCCAATGCGCCTCGCCTGAAGAATCAAGTTTTTGAACCGCCGGATCTCATTCTTGCCAAAGCAGTTCAGGCCGATCCTCAAAAGACATTCATTATTTTGGGCGCGTATTGCACGGGGAGTTCCGAGTTTTGGGCTCAGGTGATGGGAGTCAATCGACCGAAATACGTCTTAAAAGAAGGCCAAATGGTCGTGGAAAATCCAGATTGGTTGAGCGATCCGACACCTCAGGTCACGATTCAACTGCAACAAAAGAAGCCGGATGGTTTGAACCAAATCATCGGCGCCGACGGCCATCTCTACCAGCTTGGCCGTTCTCGGCTGAAAAATTTCAATGGAAAAGACGGCAGTTTCGTCCTCGCTCTCCGTTCCCCAAAAGCGCCCTGCCTGCCATCGCTGGGGCCTCAGCGCCTTGAAACTTATACACCACCGCCTATCTACCGAGTGAGCGGATAGAACGGTTCATATACTGTTTTTAGAAATAAAAAAAAGAGGTCGCACCATGAAGAAAAACGGGATGCAAGGCAAAGGAAAGAAAAAACCGGGCGGATACCTCCTCGCCCTTAAATATGACTGGCTAACCACCCTTTATGATCCGCTTATAAAATTCGGTCTCAGGGAAACCGCTTTTAAGAGACGTTTGATCGCGCAAGCAAAACTTAAAAGAGACCAGCGCATCCTGGACCTCGGCTGTGGAACAGGCACCTTGCTCACGATGATCAGGGAGCAATATCCCAAGGCTCATTTGACCGGGGTTGATGGCGATCCAAAGATTTTAGAGATAGCTCGGAAAAAATCGAAAAAGAGAAATTTAAAAATGGCGCTCGACCAGGCCCTTTCTTCTAAATTGCCTTATCCCGATGGCTCCTTCGACCGCGTGGTTTCGAGCCTGTTTTTCCACCATTTAGACTCCATGGAAAAGAAGAAGACCTTCCGGGAAATCTTTCGTGTCTTGAAACGCGGCGGGGAGCTGCATATCGCCGATTGGGGAAAGGCGCAAAACCTCCTAATGCGGGCCTTGTTTTTTTCGGTCCAAGTGTTCGACGGTTTTAAAACCACCCAAGATCACGTCGATGGCCTCCTGCCGAACTATCTTCTCAAGGCGGGCTTCGGCGAGGTCGAAGAAAAAAACGAATTCATGACGATCCTTGGGACGCTGTCCTTTTTTTCGGCGAAGAAAAAATAATAAACACGGATCGACTCAAATCGTCTCGGCACTTGGAGTTTCAATCAGAAGAGGAAGGTCTACTCGCTCCTGGAAAATGGTATGAAATTCGACAGCATATTCGACATGGAATTTCATTCGGCTTGACTGTATGGCATAAATGCCATATTCTCTCTTATGGCCTGGACGGTCAAATACCGGAATACGAAACAGGTCGAAAAAGCTGTTTCCAGGATGAGGCCTTCCGTTCAAAAGGCTTTCGCCCAAGCTGTTATGGATCTGAAAGCGGAAGGGCCGCGGCCCAAAGGATGGCATGTTAAGGATCTTGTCGGGGATTACAGGGGTTTTATGAGTCTGAGGCTCGATTACCGTCATCGCATGATTTATTCGGTTTTTAAGGAGATTTTAACCTTAGAGATTGTTGAGGTCAGCACGCGGGAAGGGGCTTATGGATAGGAGATTTTTATGACGATCAATATCAGCACGGAAAAAGGAAAGATCCGGGTCATTCCGACTTTTCCGATCAGTGTACACATCAAGAAGAGGATCGAAGCATCGCTCCAAGAGGTGATGAGGGACACGAAACCGATCGAGGATCTTTTGAAAAAGATGAAAGAGCGCGATCATGTGATCGGTACCTCTCGGGGAGCTTTGATTGCCTATATGACGGGACAGTCCTGGACTCAAAAGAAGCTCTCCAAGGCGACTTCTATTTCCCAGGCCGACATTTCGAAAATGATCCATGGTAAGCGGGTGATCGGTCCTGTCACGGCCAAGAAATTAGCCAAGGCGTTCGGAGTCGATTACCGCAAGTTTTTATAGATCAATCAAATCCCTCTGGGAAAATTCACTTAGCCAATTCGTGAAAGACCGAATGCATCCAAGCGGGCGTATAGCGCAGGTCCATGAGTCTAATTTTGTCAGAAAAATTACCCTGTTTTTCTGACAAAATAAACGGGCGTTTTACCGGCTCTATCCACAAACTTGAGGGTCAGTGACCCGCGAATCTGAAGGTCACTGGTAAAGACTTTGAACGAAGCGGCAAAAGGACGAACTTTAAGGGACAGCTCTAGAAAGAAGGTTCATTCCGAAAGGGAAAGCGTTTCGGGATCGACTGGACCATCTTTTCGATACACTTCGAAATGCAAATGAGGACCAGAGGCAAGTCCTGTCTGACCGGACAGCCCAATCAAATCGCCTTGCGTAACGGAAGTTCCGGGTTGAACGAGAATTTTTGAAAGATGGGCGTACCGCGACTTAGAAACGTCTCCGTTATGGAGAATTTCGATTAACTGACCGTATCCGCCCCGCCATCCTGCGAAGGAAATTTTTCCCGCCAGGGCCGCCCGCACTTCGGACCCCGCTGCACAGGCAATATCAATCCCATTGTGGTGCCGTACCATCCCTAAGACGGGATGTTTGCGAGTCCCAAAACCGCTGGTGATTTTTCCCGCCACTGGTTTCAGGAAAGCGGTCACGGTTTTGACCATCGTGCGGATCAATTGATTGACGTGAAGCGACCAGGAAAGTGTGGAATCGTATTCATGAAGCGTCATCCAATCGTCGGCATGGAGACCTCCGCACGAAAAGCAGACGATCAGAAGAACGCTAAATCCTCTTAGCGATCTCATCTTCCTCGAATTCATTTTTAGTCGCCGAAATTGGTTGAATAGCGGGAACCGGAGGCTCTTTTTTTTGTTCTTTTTCCCTCTCTTTCAAGAAATCGAGTGATCCTTTGACCGGCATATAGTCGCACTGGACGTAACAGATGCGGTTGATGTCTTTTTGCATCAGGACAGCGTAACCGCGCGGCAGTTCTTTGATGAGATTGGGATCGATTCGAAATTTTTCCACGGTCCGGGAGGAGCCGACGCCGGTTTCGACCGTTCCTCCCAAAAATTGACTGGTTTGGACGGTCAACTTATCGGCTGCGGCGGTTCCTCCCATTTGTGTGAGCAGGTTGACCGAGTCCGGGTCCGTTTGACGAAAGATGAGTTTGTTATTGGTATTCTCATTGACCTGGGAGCCGATGTAATCCCCGTACTGTTTTAGATCGCCGAGGGACTGATGAGCGATCGTAATTGCGATCTTGGAGGACCGGGCCTTATTCAGTAGATCGATGAATCCGGGAAAGGCGATGGTCGCGAATTCATCAACAAAGATCGGGAAAAATCCTCTTTCGTCTTGAGAGAGGTTGGCCTGGACCAAGTTCGACATCGTTTTGATGTCCTGTAGGATCAACCGGGCGAGCCGCACCGAAGTTTCTTGGTAGAGGCCGGTATTCAGTTGAAAGAGGACGATTTTGTTCTTTTGGTAAACGTCTACGAGGTCGATTTCGCCTGC
>JBPOJN010000045.1:0-47480 GCA_052033505.1 Myxococcota bacterium
ATAATCCTGGCTGGCCCCCGTCCCAACGGAAGCGCCGACGCCGTAACTTCCACCTGCCGACGTGTAACCGCCGCCGAAAGAGGCGCCGCCGTAGCTATAACCGCCCGGAACCGACGCCGTCCCTAAAGCCGCTCCGGAATAATAAGGCATGTTCGAACCGTTCGCCCCGAAAGAGCTCGGAGTCCCGGCGACACCCGTCATGGCCGCTTCGATCACGGCCGCGGGGGTATATTGATTCGTTTTAACGGCGACCGCCGTGGCCGCAGGACCCGTCGCGGCGCCCACGTAGTCCGAAAAACCGATCCCGGGCAGAGCCGACGTAGAAGAACTTTTCTGTTTATCGGCCGAGGATGCTCTCACGGCGCTAGGATCGATGCTCATCACGGGCATAAGGCCTCCGAAAAACGGGGAGAAAGCATTTCTCCCTCTTGGGAAGTTATCGAGGAGGCGGGTAGGACTAGTTGCTTTGAAGGCTTACGATTTTAAGACTTTTTGGTCTGGGGTGCGGGGGTTCCACCTTCTGTAAGGCGGTATTTCACCTTAAGAAGCTCTCTCAGGAGGTCCATGACGCGCTCGATCGCTTTCATGGCTTTTTTGGCATCCCGGGACTTGCCCATGCCGCCCCGCGCTTTTGAGACTTTTTCAAGCTCTTCATAGGCTGCGGTCAGACTTTGGTTGATTTTGGAGAAATCCTCGGACTCGATCAATTTTTCGATTTCGGGGAATTGGGCGACGATTTCATCTCGGGGTGCAAGATCCTTTAAAGGGGGACGGGCCATGGAAAACCGAAATTAAGCGAAACGCGCGTTAAGTTCAACGAAATACGCCTTAACTTCTCTTGATTCGCATCGGAGGTTATTCCATATCCCCGCCTTCCGTATGCACGCGCCCTCTTCTTTCGAAAGTCTCCTGCAGGCTTTAAACGCAGGGACGAAAATCATTTCCCTGCGTGGACCCAAAGGCTCCGCGCAAGCCTACCTCGTCTCGCAATTGATCTTACAAGGACTACGGCGCCCTTTTCTCTACCTGGGAGCGACGCCAAAAGACGTCGCGAAGTTTCTGGCGGATTTGAGATTTTTCTTGGGCGAAATCGCCGAAACCGAGACTGTGTTTTTGCCGCCTTACGACGTGCTGCCTTTTTCACGGCTCTCGCCGCATGCACAAATTTCGTGTGACCGCTTGAAAGCCTTGCGCGCTTTAAGCCGGAAAACACCGCCTGCGGTCATCGCCACGACGTTTACGGGGACGTTGGGTTATTTACCGCCCCGGTCTTTGTTTCAGCAGCCCTTGATCCTCCGCAAAGATACCTCCTTGGACCGAGACGATTTTCTGAAAACGTTGGCGGCTTGGGGTTATCAAAATTCCCCGTTGGTCTCCGATCGAGGTCAGTTCGCGGTGCGCGGGTCGATCGTGGACGTGTATTCGCCGCTCGTGGACAACCCCCTGCGCATCGAGTGGATGGGAGATGAGATCGAAAGCCTGCGCTTCTTCGACGCAAAGACCCAGAGAAGCTTAAGCGGTATAGACTCGGAATTTCCGCTGATCCCGGCGCGCGAAGTGGTACTGACCACGGAAACCATCGCTACTTTTTCCAAGCGGGCCCGGAAGACGGCGGAAGATAAAGATTTGACGCGCTCCACCTGGTCCACGCTCGTCGAACAGGTGCGGCAAGGGATTACATTTCCGGGCATCGAGACCTACCTTTCGCTTTTTTACGAAGATCCGACGACGTTTTGGGATTGGATTCCGGCGGAAACGATCGTTTTGATGGAGGATCCTGCTTCCGAGGCCGGCATCCGCGAGGATTATTTTTCCGAAATCGAGACCGTGCGCGGCGGGAAGGATTTTTTGCTGACGACGCAAGAATCCTTAGCCACCGACCACGGTGAGGCACGGGAACGGCGCACTCAGGTTTTCCTGAACGCTTGGACCACTCCCGCCGACGAGATTTTTTCGTTCGACGTCCAGACGCACGATGACCTCCGGCACGAAATCGAAAAGAGCAAAAAAGGCTTGGAGCCTTTGAAACCCCTCGCCAACCGACTGGAGGAATGGCTTTTGACCGACGCCGTCTTCATGATCGCGTCTTCGAGCGCCCAGGCCGAGCGTCTGCGCGACCTCCTGAAACATTACCGGCCGGATTTTCCCGAAATCCATATCGGGGAATTCTCCGAAACCGTTTCCGTTCCCGGGCAGCTCACGCTTTTGGTGGGCGACGTGACGGGATTTCGCATGATCTCCCCGCAGCGGCTGACGCTCATTACGGACCAGGAAATTTTCGGCAAGGAAACGAAGCGTGCGCGCAACAAAGACG
Organism: Myxococcota bacterium; assembly: GCA_052033505.1. GTDB lineage: Bacteria > UBA10199 > UBA10199 > JACPAL01 > JBPOJN01. The sequence continues at coordinate 2,315 of JBPOJN010000045.1, forward strand.
CCGGCAACGGTCTCACGCTCTCGGCGTTCGCAGAAGTCAAAGCCGGCGATCCAATCGTCCATCGCGATCACGGCATCGGTCTCTACCGCGGACTCGTGCCGCTGCAAGTCTTGAAAGAGGAAGGGGGCGTGCGCAACGATTTCATCATCATCGAATACCAGGGCGGCGATAAACTCTACCTGCCCGTTTACCGCTTGAACCTGATTCAACGCTATACCGGCGAAGGCGGGGCGCCGCGACTCGATAAAATGGGCGGCGCGTCGTGGGCGAAAATCCGCGAGAAATCCGAAAAATCCATCCGCGAATTGGCCGGCGACCTGCTGAACCTTTACGCCGCGCGTACGTCGGGCCACAAAGAGCCTTTTTCAGCGCCCAACGAAACGTTCGAGGCCTTCGAAGCGGCTTTTCCCTATGAAGAAACGCCGGATCAAGACCGCGCGATCCAAGAAGTTTTGAGTGACATGCAGAGCGACAAACCCATGGACCGGCTGGTCTTGGGCGACGTGGGCTACGGCAAGACCGAAGTCGCGATGCGCGCGGCTTTCAAGGCCGTCTTGGATGGCCGGCAAGTCGCGGTCTTGGTGCCGACGACGCTGCTGGCGTTTCAGCATTTCGAGAGGTTTTCGGAACGATTCAAAAACTGCGGAATACCCATTCAGCACCGAAGGTGCCTTGAGGGGGAGGCTTCGGCGGCTTTGCCGACGGAGGGGGCGACGCGAGCCCCTGTAATCGACATGTTGTCGCGCTTCCGGAGCGCCGCCGAGCAAAAGAAAACCGTTCAGGAACTGGCCGAGGGTAAAATCGACGTCATCGTCGCCACGCACCGCCTCCTCCAGCCGGATCTCTCGTTTAAAAACTTAGGCCTCTTGATCATCGACGAGGAACATCGCTTCGGCGTCGAACAAAAAGAAAAAGTCAAAAAGCTCAAGAAAAGCGTCGACGTCTTGGCTCTGTCCGCGACGCCGATTCCGCGCACGCTTTACATGTCGTTGGTCGGCGTTCGCGCCATCAGCGTGATCGAGACGCCGCCCAACGACCGCTTGTCGATCCGGACCTTCGTCATGCCTTTCGAGGATAACGTCCTGAAGGAAGCGATCCTTCGGGAATTTCACCGCGGCGGCCAGGTCTTCTTCGTGCACAACGAAGTCGCGACGATCGGCAAGATGAAGGAGTTTTTGCAGAGACTGGTCCCTGAAGCAAAAATCGAAATCGGCCACGGTCAAATGCCTGAAGACGATCTCGAGTCGGTCATGGTTAGGTTCTTCCACCAGGAATTCAATCTCTTGCTGTGCACGACGATCATCGAGTCCGGCATCGACATCCCGACGGCGAACACCATCATCATTCATCAAGCCGACCATTTCGGACTGTCACAGATTTACCAGCTCCGGGGCCGCGTCGGTCGGTCGGGACATCGCGCCTATGCTTACTTGGTCGTCCCCGAGGGAAAACCGCTGACGCCCGAAGCGACGAAGCGGTTGGAAGTCTTGCAACGTTTTTCGGATCTGGGATCGGGTTACAAGATGGCCTCGCACGACTTGGAGATCCGCGGCGCCGGCAATATGCTGGGATCTTCGCAGTCCGGTCACGTCGCGGCGATCGGATACGAGCTTTATACGGAGCTTTTGACCAAGGCAGTGGCTGAACTCAAAGGTCAGACCTATCTCGAGGACATCGATCCGGAGTTACTCTTCCGCCTGCCGTCTTATCTGTCGGAGGAGTACATTCCCGACCCGCCGGTGCGTTTGGAGTTGTACCGCCGCCTCTCGGCGTTAAACGACGAGCTCGAAACCGAAATCATCGCTCAGGAATTGGAAGACCGCTTCGGCACCCTGCCCACGGAAGCGCAGAATCTCTTGGAACTCTCGGCGGTCAAGGCCCTGGCCAAGCGCCTGCGCATCAAACAAATCCGCGACGACGGACGCCAGTTCACCTACGCCTTCGATCCCTCGACGCCGCTTTCGCCCGACATCTTGACGCAGAAAATCGAACGCTTCCCGAAACGCTACAAACTCACGCCGGACCTGCGTTTCACCGCCGTACACGACCACACGACACCGATCGCGGCGTTGAAAGCCGTCAAAACCGCTTTGAGAGAATGGTCGTTGCACTTGAAATCGGCCTAAAAAGGCTCCCGGTAAAACTCTTTCCTTTCTCGCGCCGACTCCAGTAAATCTCCCGTCCATGTTTTCGGCGAAAGCGGCTGCCCGGATCTTACGGACCTTGAAGGTCGACTTCATCCTGATGGGATCCATCCTAGGATTCTTATGGACGGTAACGGCCTGCACTCCGCCGCCGGACCGCGTCGTGCTAGCGCGCGTCGGCGGGGAAAAAATCTTGGTCGGCGACCTGAAGCGCGCTCTCGAAGAACAAAAAGATATTTACGGGAATGAAATCCTCAAAGACCCCGAAGGCGCCGCCGCCATCAAAAAACGGGCGTTAAACGCCTTGATCGAGGAAAAAATCCTAATCGACGAAGCTTCGCGGAAGAAAATCACGCTTAAGCCCGAAGAAAAAAAATCTTTAGAAGAGGAAATCCGCGACGGCTACCAAAAAGGCGAACTCGAAGGGATCCTGAAAGAAAAGCACCTCTCGACCGACGACTGGATCGAAAAACAAGAACAACGCCTGCTCACGCGCAAACTCATCGACCAGGAAGTCACTTCTCAAGTCGAGGTCCGTGACGAAGAGATCGCCGACGAATACCGCGACAACCGCGGACGTTACCGCCTCCCCGACCGCATCCGCTGCCGCCACATCGTGGCCGGGAAAAAAGACAAGGCGCAGACCATCCGCGTCCTGCTCGAAAAAGGCGAAAACTTCGCGAACATCGCGCGGCAATACTCCGAAAGTCCGGATCGCGACCAAGGTGGCGACTTGGGCTACATCGTGCGGGGCCAATTCCCCGACATCTTCGAACGCGCCTGTTTCAGCTTAGCCACCGGCCAGACGAGCGACGTGCTCGCCTCCGAATACGGGCACCATATTTTCCGCGTGACCGAACGCCTGCCCGGCCGCCAAAAAACGTTGAAGGAGGTCGAGCCTGAAATCGCCCAGCGCCTTCGCGACGAAAAAGCCCAAAAACTCGTGGGGCCGTGGCTCGAAGCCCTTTATAAGAACGCCAAGATTGCGATTGACGAAAAGGCCCTGGAGAGGTTTGAAGTCGGGGTCTCTGACCCAGAGGAGAAGCCATGAATCGATGTAAAACCTTGGTCGTCTTAAGCCTGCTCTTGTCGTCGGCCGCCTTCGCCGAAGTCGTCGACCGCGTCGTTGCGGTCGTGGGCAACGAAGTCATCACGATGTCGGACGTCAAAAAATTCAGCGCCTCTCGCACGGCGAACCCCAAGCTCGCCGCGAACACGGCCTCCGGAGCCGGGCCCGCCGTGTCTCACGAACCGCTCGATCTTTTGATCCGCGAAAAAATCCTGAAGCTGGAAATGGAACGCCTCAACATCGCCGTCACCGAAGCCGACATCGATCTAGGGGTGAAGGACGTGCTCACGCGGAACGCGATCCCCCTCGAGGCCCTGAAAGCCGAACTCACGCGCAAGGGCATGTCCTACGAACAATACCGGAAAGACTTGGGCGAACAGATGAAGCAGATGCGTTTTTTAAGCCAGGTCATCTTCCCGCGGATCAAACTGTCCGAAGACGAGCTCGCACGCAAGGCCGGCCCGAAACCCAGTGAAGCCGCCCGTATGCAAGCGCGGATCGCCCTGCTTCAAGAACGTTCTTCTGAAGAGCTGGCGAAATACTTAGACGAAGCGCGCGCTAAAACCTTCGTCGAGATCAAAGCCCAATAACCCATGCCTCGAAAACCCCGTATCGGCTTGACCTTCGGGGATCCCGCGGGCATCGGGCCCGAGATCATTCAAAAAGCCGTCGCCTCGAAAGCGGTCCGGGACGTTTGCCATCCCATCCTCTTCGGGCATGCGGAGTTTTTGGATTGGAAGAAGGCGAAGAAACTTTCGCCCAAAGACTGTGGACGACTTTCGGGTCTTTATGTCGAAGAAGCCTTCGCGGCGTGGAAACGCGGCGACATCGACGCGATCGTGACGGCACCGATCTCGAAGGACCACCTTCATCAGGCGGGTTATCCCTATCCCGGTCACACGGAGTTTTTGGCGCGTCTCGCGAGTAATCCCCCGGTCCGCATGATGATGGCGGGACCCAGTTTAAAAATCGTGCTCGTGACGATCCATGAAGCGATTGCAAAAGTTCCACGCCTTCTCACCAAAAATAAAATTCTGGAAACGATCTGCATCACCGATCAGGCGCTGAGAAACCGCTTTGGGATCAGAGCCCCGCGCATTGCCGTCGCGGGCTTGAATCCTCATGCGGGAGAAAACGGGCTTTTCGGACGTGAGGAAAAAACCGTCATCTCCCCGGCGATTCGTGCGGCTAAAGCGTTGAAGATCAAAGCTTCCGGACCTTTTTCCGCCGACACGATTTTCAATCAAACCGTCCGCGGGGATTTTGATGCCGTCGTTTGCATGTATCATGACCAAGGTTTGATCCCGGTGAAACTGCTGCATTTCGACGAAGGTGTGAACGTAACCCTGGGATTGCCGTTCGTGCGGACCAGCCCCGATCATGGAACGGCCTTCGACATCGCGGGAAAGAATAAAGCCGACCCGACCAGCATGATCGCTGCGATTTTAATGGCGTCCCGAATGGCCTTACCCATAACTCGGAGTTCGAGATGATCACCTTCGGCACTGACGGCTGGCGCGCGAAGTTCGCGGACGACTATACGTTCGAAAACGTCTCTAAGGTCATTCAAGCTTACTGCGACGTCCTGGCGCCCCCGCCCGGAAGCTTAATTTTCTTGGGCCACGACCGACGCTTGAACTCCCGCGATTTCGCCGTCTGCGCCGCGGAAGTCTTGGCCGGCAACGGGATCAAGGTCTTACTCTCGAAAGACTACTGTCCGACCCCCTGCATTTCTTGGATGGCCAAAACTCACGAAGCCCTCGGCGGAGTCGTGATCACCGCGAGCCACAATCCCGCCGAGTGGAACGGGGTTAAATTCAAGGCCGCAAACGGCAGCTCCGCGTCTCCGGAATTCACTTCCAAAGTCGAACGGCAAATCGCCGAAAACGATCGTGCAAAAAAAAACATCCGCAGACTTCCGGCCCAAGAAGCCGCCGACCGAGGCCTGCTCGCCCTCTTCGACCCGCATGAGGACTACGTGAAGCAGCTTCAGTCCTTCGTCGATTTGGAAAAAATCCGAAACGCGAATTGGAAAATCGCCTACGACCCTTTGTACGGAGCGGGGTCGGGTTTCTTGCAGAAGATTCTCGGCGTCCCTCTTCGCGAAATACACGCCGAAAAAGACCCTTCGTTCGGCGGGCTTAATCCCGAACCCATCGATAAAAACCTGCACGAACTCATGGCCCTGGTCCCGCACGAAAAGCTCGACGTGGGGCTCGCGACCGACGGCGACGCAGACCGCATCGGTGCGGTCGACGAAAACGGCCGCTTCGTGACGCCGCACCAGATCTTCGCGCTGATCTTAAATCACTTGATCGCCAAAGGCCTGCCCGGCGACGTCGTCAAAACCGTCTCGACCACGGGCCTGATCGATAGGATCGCGGCCAAACACGGACGCACGGTTCACGAAACTCCGATCGGCTTCAAACACATCTGCGGAAAATTTCAGGAGATCATACCTTTGATAGGGGGCGAAGAATCGGGCGGTATCGGCCTGCCTTCGCACGTACACGAACGAGACGGACTCCTCTCAGGCCTTTTACTTTTAGAGATTATGTCGGTGCACAAGAAACGCCTGGGCGTTTTGCTTCAGGATCTGGGAAACGAATACGGTCCGTTTCATTTTCAGCGCGAAGACGTTCACTTGACAAACGAAGACGCGGTCCGCCTACGCGACTCTCTATCGACTTTGGACGTTTCCTCGCTGAATTCCTTGAAAGTCACGGCAAAGAACCGAAAGGACGGCCTCAAATTTACGCTCGAAGACGGAAGTTGGCTCTTGCTTCGACTTTCAGGCACGGAGCCTCTGTTGCGGGTCTATTCCGAAGCCTCCTCCCTCGAACACGCAAGGCGATTGATCGCCGAAGGCCGTCGCATTTTAGGCGTCGCTTAAGACATTTCCCGAAAAACGATTGAATCCCTGAAGTAGAGTCACTAGCCTGGTCGGTTGCCATGGAACCAAAAGACATATTCATCAAGGGCGCGCGCCAGCATAATCTCAAGAACGTCGACGTCTCCATTCCCCGCAATCAGCTCGTCGTGATCACCGGACTTTCCGGATCGGGCAAGTCTTCGCTCGCTTTCGACACATTATATGCCGAAGGCCAACGCCGTTACGTCGAATCTCTTTCAGCTTACGCACGGCAGTTCTTGGATCAGATGGGGAAACCCGACGTCGACTCCATCGAAGGCCTGTCGCCGGCGATTTCCATCGAACAAAAGACCACGTCGCACAACCCGCGCTCGACCGTCGGCACCGTGACCGAAATCTACGACTACCTGCGCCTGCTGTTCGCGCGCGTCGGCCAACCGCATTGCTATGAATGCGGCAAGCCCATCACGAGCCAGACCGTTTCCCAGATGGTCGATCAGGTCATGAAGCTTCCGGAAGGCGCGAAGATCCACGTGCTTTCACCCATCGTCAGAAACCGCAAAGGCGAGTACCTGAAAGAGCTGCAGGAGCTGCGCGCCCAGGGTTTCGTGCGCGTGAAGGTCGACGGCACGATGCATGAGCTGGATGAAACCATTAAACTCGACAAAAAGAAGAAACACACGATCGAAGTCGTCATCGACCGGCTGATCTTGAAGGACAAAATCGAGCAGCGTCTCGCGGACTCGCTCGAAACCGCCCTCCGTCATGCCGAAGGTTTGGCGCGCGTCGAGGTCTTGGGCGGCGAATCGCTGATGTTTTCGGAAAAATTCGCCTGCATCGACTGCGGCATCTCGTATCCGGAAATCACTCCGCAGATTTTTTCGTTCAACAGCCCCATGGGCGCCTGCGCGGAGTGCAACGGCCTGGGCACGAAGATGTTCTTCGACCCTGACTTGATCGTACCGAACGAAACGCTGAGTTTAAGCGCCGGCGCCATCGCGCCGTGGGAACGCCGCGCTTCGGAATTTTACGTCAACATGCTGGAGGCGCTCGGCAAGCAATATGGCTTCAAGCTCGAGACCGTCTGGGAAAAACTTCCCAAAAAAGTCCAAAACGTCATCCTCTACGGCTCGGAAGAAGACCGCGTGGAGATGACCTACGATTTGAACGAAAAGAAAGATTCCGTCTGGAGCCGCTTCGAAGGCGTGATCCCGAACCTAGCCCGGAGATACAAAGAAACCGACTCGGACTGGATGCGCGAAGACATCGAACGCTACATGAACGTGCGTCCTTGCGCCGTGTGCAAGGGCGCGCGCCTGAAAAAAGAATCGCTCGCGATCAAGATCGGCGGCCTTTCGATCTTCGACGCCGTGCAGATGTCGGTCAAAAAATCGCTTGATTGGTTCGAGTCCGTGAAATTCTCCAAAAAAGAAATCGAGATCGCCGAGCGTATCCTCAAAGAAATCCGCGACCGTTTGGCCTTCATGAAAAACGTCGGCCTCGACTATCTCACGCTGGATCGCACGGCCGGTACCCTCTCGGGCGGCGAGGCTCAGCGTATCCGCCTCGCAACCCAAATCGGCTCTTCACTGGTCGGCGTCATGTACATCTTGGACGAACCCTCGATCGGGTTGCATCAACGCGACAATGACCGCCTGCTCCAGACCTTGGTCCGCCTACGCGACCTGGGCAACACCGTCATCGTCGTCGAGCATGACGACCAGATCATGGAAAGCGCGGATTACTTAATCGACATGGGTCCCGGCGCCGGTGTTCACGGAGGTTACGTCGTCGCCGCGGGCACACCGGCCCAAGTCGCGCGGAACCCGAAATCTTTAACGGGAAAATACCTCTCCGGCGTTTTAAAAATCCCAGTACCCGCGCAGCGCCGCCCTCAAGGTGAGAAGGTTCTTAAAATCGTCAAAGCCTCCGAAAACAACCTACAGAACTTGACCGTTTCACTCCCCTTAGGTCTTTTCATCTGCGTGACCGGCGTCTCCGGCTCGGGAAAGAGCACACTCATCAACGACACTTTGCATAAAGCCCTCAGCCAGAAACTCTACGGCTCGAAAGAAACCGTGGGCAAGATGCAGGGTCTCGAGGGCGTCGAGAACATCGACAAGGTCGTCAACATTGACCAATCCCCCATCGGCCGCACACCGCGCTCGAACCCGGCCACTTACACGGGCGTGTTCACGTTCATCCGCGATCTCTTCGCCGAACTTCCCGAAGCCAAAGCACGCGGCTACAAGCCCGGCCGCTTTTCGTTCAACGTCAAAGGCGGCCGCTGCGAGGCCTGCGAAGGCGACGGTATTATCCGCATCGAGATGCACTTCCTGCCGGACGTCTACGTCGAGTGCGAAACCTGCAAAGGCAAACGCTTCAACCGCGAGACGCTCGAAATCCTCTACAAAGGCAAATCCATATCGGAAATCCTCACAATGACGGTCGAACAAGGCGTGGAATTTTTCCAAAACATCCCCGCGATCCGCTCGAAGCTCGCGACGTTGCATGAAGTTGGATTGGATTACATCGAGATCGGCCAGTCCGCGACCACGCTCTCCGGCGGCGAAGCCCAGCGCGTGAAACTCTCCAAAGAACTCTCCCGCCGTTCGACGGGACGCACGCTCTACATCCTGGACGAACCGACCACGGGCCTCCACTTCGACGACATCAAAAAGCTTTTGGTCGTCTTAAACCGCTTCGTCGAAGGCGGAAACACCGTCGTCGTGATCGAACACAATGTAGACGTGATCAAAACCGCCGACCACATCATCGACCTCGGCCCCGAAGGCGGCGACAACGGCGGCCGCATCGTCGCCCAAGGCACGCCCGAAGACGTCGCAAAAAATCCCGCGTCGTTCACGGGGCAGTATTTGAAGAAGATTTTGGGAGATCGTGGGGCGAAGTTGGCGAAGGTGGGGTAGGTTATTTTTTCTTTCCTGGTGGTGCCACTCGAGGAATCGTGTGAGTTCTTTGCCCTGGAGGCGGCGTAACATAAGGTGCTGTAGGACTGTGCGGTGATACCGCAGGAACAGCCGGCTGCGTTCGAGCAGCGGCAACATCATCCAATATCTTAATTTCTTTTGGACTCAGATCGCTCGGAACCGTTTCTCCGCCCGACGTATCCCGCGACTCCGCCACTACACCACCCTCACCGATACCACCACTCGCGTGTCTCATTTGCGCGACTTGATCACTCACAGTCTCAGGAATAGCTCCAGCATCCGGTATACCCGCCATTTCCGCGAGAAGAGTATCCGTCACTCTTGAAGTGGGATCAACCACGACCTCAGACGGAAATCCCTCGTTTCCAGAAATCAACGCACAATAACTTCTTAAAATAGAGTCCAGAGCCCCTTGCTTACCTTCAAGACTACGAAAGACCATTTCTCCTGATTCTTCAAAAACAAACACCGCCTGCTCGGAACCAAGAGCCTTCAGTAGGCCCGTATCTTCGGTCCTGAACCCCGAACAGAGGTAGATCATTACGCCTCGGGGTAAATTTCCACGGTACCCACGAAGCACTTCTTGAGCCGGAGGAATCCAGACCTGGAATTTAAAATCAGAGAGTGAACGCCCTTCTTCGAAGACAAGATCTCCACCATCGATCAAGGCTTGCTCGCATTGAGGAGGAAGCAGAGCTGAAATGGAGTCTCCAGCATACTGAGGAGACACCCAAGTCTCGCCGTCAAAAATAACTCGAAAAAATTCGTAAGCCAAATAATCGCGAAGCCGATAGGGAGACCAACGAAGCATAGGGCCGTGACTAAAACCTAAAGGAACCTTGCTTTGGCGTGCCGCCCCATTAAATCTCGTTAGAATTTCGACAGCCCGAAAATCACCGACCCCCAAGACCCCACTCTGAAGATCGATCACATGATTTCCAGTCGTTCTTCTGTTTCGCCGTCCGAACGACTCCTGAATCAAGCCGGCATCGCTGAACAACCCTCGAATGTTTTTCAAAAATAGGTCTTCAAGAGAATCATCGATGAGACTCATCGCCTGCAAGACCGTCGCGGAATGACTATGGGGATCAGCACTATATTCGGTAGTTGCGCTTTTAAAAACACCGGCATGCTCTGAAAAATCCGACCTTTGCAACAAAGCCGTCATGGAGCTTAAAAGGGGAACCAGATTCGCGGGAGTAAGAGAGGTAAGCTTCATAAAATGATGATTGAATTTCTATTTACTGACCTTTTCGGAGGCGAACCGCTGCCCCTGGAGCATGGGGGATCATAGCTCGAGATGGCTGAGTTCCGGCATCGCCCACCACAGCAGACGGAACATCCTGCTCCGTCACCAACCGAGCAGAAGGCTGTGCCACCAGAGGCAAAGCGACACCTCCACCGCCTCGCTCACCGATCTCGCCCGCAATCGCTCCCGTAAACACCCCCTGAATCAGCGGAAGATACTGCGACAAAGTCGCACTCGAACGCGCACTATAGACATTGACTAACCCGCCATGAACATCAATCTGGGACGCCCCCATATCACGTTTCAAAAGACGCGCGTAAAGACTCTGAGCTACCTCAGGATTATCGGTAAAACATGTCAAAAGTAGCCCCTGAGGCAGAAAACCACCGACTCTGCTAGCCAAACGAAACAAAGCCACTGGGTCACCACCCCATACTTGGTGCTGATAATGTCGAAAAGCGTCTTGGCTCGAGCCATCCACGTAGACGGCGGCACCCACGAGCATGGATTCGCAATCAAGCGGCAGTAAAACTCTGTGTGATGATTGGGAAGAAATCTGGATCGGCCGTAGGGGGCCGTGATCATTTAAAAAACTTCCAAAAAGCTTAGCGGCAGCCCATCGCCCAAGAGTGTCCGGTAGATAAGCGTATTGCTGTGGGGAAGATAATCGTCCTCTCTCAAAAGCTTTTTCTCTTTTTTCGAGAACCAACTTTCCTTGGGCACCACCAACCAAAAAACTTCCACTCAGCATATCCACATCGGGAAAAAGCTTAGCTTTTCCTAAAAACGGCTCGAATATTTTTGGGGCACGAGAGGCAACCAACGCCTTCACATCAGGGTGCTCTAGGGTACGAAGCGCTTTCGAAATAAGAGCTTCACTCGACACTCCAGAACTGCCGAGCGAGCAAGCGACACGATCAAAAAAAATCATGGCATCCGGAGTCGAAAATTGTTCACCACTAGCCCTCGCAAGCGAACGAAAAAAATCAGCAGCAAAAGGAGAGATTCGACCAAGAGCCATGTTCCAACTTCGCGAAAGAAATCAAAAAGTTGTGGATAAAAACACAGCCTTCTAAGATTTTTTTAGCGCGATGCGGCAGGTTTCCCTCTGAGCCCAGGACCGTTAGCAGCCTTTTCTTTGGCGGTTGACTGATCATCCGGATTTCTTATGGGCACCCCCGCCGCCTCTGCCGCAGCCTCAGAAGGTGTCGTCTTTGCTGAATCCGATACCTGCTCTGGAACTCCCACAGGAATTTTTTGAGCAGGGGGATCTTGCACCTCATCAGGAACAGCATCCCCCACCTCAGCAACATCCCACCCATGCGTCGTCTTCAAAATAATTTGAAAATCTTCCGGCAGTGTCCTGAAAAGTCCCTCTCCGACCATAGCTTTCACCTTTTCCGGCGAACGCTCCCAGTACTGGCGCTCAAACCTAAGAAAGACGGACTCTGGCAATTCTCCAACAGCACCGACCACATCACGCGCGAACATAAACGGCAGTACAGCGCGGATTTTCACCTGATCGTCAGGTCGATTGATGAGGATCAAACTTCCCCCTCGAAACATCCCTCCCAAGACATTCAAGGCGATCATTTGCGAGAGAGACTCAGGGACCCAAGTCAATATTTTCGATCCGCTTCGTCTCTGCTCGACCAGCCACTCCAAGGCCTCTTCCGCGCCAAAAGCCGCAGCTCCATCCTGCCCGATTACCCTTCCTGACGGACTCATGGGCCATTGTTTAATAACACCAAGGGTAAACAAAGATACCGACGAACGAAACTGAAACAGGATACGCTCCGCATCCGGGTAGCGCTCCAGAAAATCTAAAGCGTTTCCGTGTCCAGAAACAAACGCGTCGCGCAAACCCGCATCTCTGAAACGACTTTGACTATTGAGAGTGCGAAAAATTTCAGAAAAAACGTCTACCGACAGCCTCTCACGAAATATGTTCTGACCTATGGGGGAGAAAGAAAATCGCATGCTCTCCACGAACCCTTTCCTAAAAAACAGATAAAATCCAGGAGGAGGCTCAGCAGGGAAATCTCAGCAGGAGAATCTACGTTTAAAAAAGTTGATGCCACAAGAACAACTAACTCTCAAGATGACAGCCTTCCCAAAAGATCATCTAAGGCGACGTCATGCAAGACACCTTGCAAAGCATTGCCGTGAACGTCAAAAGGTCTCAAACTTCTTCCATCAAGGCTGGGAGTTGGACCTTCCCAAGCAGGAAGAGTCTCTCCATCTTCAAATGCATCAGGTTTTCTTTTCACTCTCGAATTAATAATTTTTTTCCACGAGACACCCGCCATACTTGCCGTACTGATCCACGGAGAGCGGTTTTCTAAAATCTCAAGTTGGGGGGCCACAGCCGAGACTCCGGCATCAAAAAGAGCTTGAATATACGCCTGAGGCAAAAGAGACTGGACAACCGGTAGGTTCGAAAAAAGCCGTTTGCCCCCCCAATCCAGAAGACCTTCTGAAAAATAATAATAAAAGCTGGGGATAAGTCCTGTGCTACGAATACCCGCCAAATCTTGACCTTCACTCACACGTGAAATAAAATGGAAAGCACGTGCTCCGCCGAAAGCGGCAACACCGCTCTGTCCCTCGCTCGGCAGAGAAATATTGAGATAAGAGGAAAGGGAAGCATCTTCAAAAAATCGCCCGACATGAGGGGCAACAAGCGCTTCTCCCCCTTCAGAGATGGCGGAACGAAGAACATTCTTTGCATTGCGAGTAAAATCAGAAAGATCCAAATCTTGAACCAGCGCAAAAGAGGCCACGGAATCGATAGCCCCAGAGCGAGAAACTCTCCCAGCTTTTTTGAAAATAGCCGCCGTCGTTCTCAGAAAAATACTTTGCGCCGTTTGTAATGTGTTCACAGTCATGGTCTACTCTTCGTCTCTATAAATCGATAGTTGTGGATAAAAAAATGGCCAATATCACATGTAAGTCTAACTTATTGCGATTATTCGCTATTTTTTTTAAAAAATGCTCGCGAATGTACATCAATAAGACGGTTCTGCCCCTGTACTTGCTTTTGATACTTCCGGGTTTCTGTCAAGCCGACACCTTCACCCGCACCCGCATTCTCTTCGAAAACGTGCCCGTTTCGATCACGATTCGCGCCTCTAAAGACCGAAAAGAAGCTGCCTTCGACGCCACAGAAAGGGCTTACGCGGAGGCCGAAAGGATAGCGGACCTCGTTAGTGAGTGGCGGCCGCGGAGCCAGACGAGCCTGCTCAACCGTTCGGCGGGTGGCGGTTGGAAATCGATCGACCCTGAATTCATGACGCTTCTTTGGGACGCGAAACGGATTTCAGAGGAAAGCGACGGCGCCTTCGACGTCACGTTCGCGTCTCCCACGAAGCGCAGCTACGAAGACATTCACCTGATCCCGCGGCGCGGTTTGGCCCGGTTGTCGTCCGGAACGAAAATCGGCGTCTCCGGCATCGCGAAGGGATTCATCGTCGATGCGATGAGCGCAAAACTGAGCGACGCCGGGTTTCAAGATCATCTCGTGAACGCGGGCGATCTTTATGCGGCAGGACGTTGGAAGATACAGATCCGCGACCCCCGCCATCCTTCCTCCGATAAAAGCGTCTGCACTTTTTGGGTCAAGGACAAGGCCGTTTCCACCTCGGGGCAATACGAACGCGGGCGTCACATCGTCGACCCTCACACGCATCGTGCCCTACCCGACAAAGGCAGCGTCACGGTCATCGCCGAAAAATCCTTCCTCGCCGACGCCTGGGCGAAGGCTTTTTTCGTGAGCGACGTTCCAATGCCTGCGGGGGAAAAAATCAAAGTTATCCGCGTCAGCGCGGACGGAGAGGTTCAGGGTTGCCGCAACTGATACTTGCGCACGGCCTCGAAGTGCTCGTTTTCCGTGGAAGAGAACTGATGCGTCCCGTCGCCTTTCGCGACGAAATACAGATACGTCGTCATCGCGGGCGAAATCACGGCTTGGATCGCCGCGCGTCCGGGATTCGCGATCGGAGTGGGAGGCAGACCGGGGTTTAAATACGTATTATAAGGCCCGGGAGTCTCAAGATGACGGCGCGTGAGGTTTCCGTCGAAAGTCCCCGTCGCGGCCAGCACGCCGTAGATAATGGTCGGATCGGTCGCCAACGGCATACCGCGAGCGATGCGATTGGCGAAGACGGAGGCGATCATCGGCCTTTCTTCGGCGCGGCCGGTTTCCTTTTCGACGATGGAGGCCAAGATCAGGACTTGATATGCATCCATCCCCTTCGCCGCCACCTGCGCCTCGAATTCCGAAGTCCAAACCTCGCGGAAGCGCGCGACGAGTTTTTTCAAAACCTCTTCTTCGTCCTTGGGCCTGTAAATTTCATACGTGTCCGGAAAGAGGTAACCTTCAAGCGACGGCGCGGCCACTCCTAAAGACGCGAGAAAAACCGGGTCGGACGCCTTGGCCAAAAACTTAGCTTCATCGACAAGCCCTTGTTGGGTCAGGGCGCGCGCGACGTCCCGCACGTTCCACCCTTCGGGAATCGTGATCCTTCGCGTCGCGAAATCCCCCTTCAATAAAAGGTCCAGAACCTGCGGCGGGGTCAAACCCGCAGGAAACGCATATTCACCCGCGCGGATTTTCGAAGTCGCGTTCTTCAGCCGCGCGTAGGCCTTGAAAAAATGCGGATTGGAGACGATTTGTTTTTGGTAAAGCTCTTCGATCACCGAGGTCGTCGATCGCCCTTTGTCGACCACGACGGTTTGACCTTGAGTCCCGAACGGCGTTCTCAGGAATAAAAAAGCATTCACCGCGAGCAGCGCGGCTCCGGCCAAAGCCGCAAAAAAAGAAACCCCAAGCAAACGCTTCATGCGTCGTCTCCATCGTCATTTGCATGGTACTGGGCCGGCGGCGTTTTTTGATCCAAGTATCCCTGCAGCACGTAGGCGGCGGCCATGTGGTTGATGACGTCTTTTCTTTTTTCGCGCGAGAGATCGGCTTCCAGGAGCGTCCTCTCGGCCGCGACCGTCGAGAGCCTCTCATCGAGCAGCGAAATCGGAGTTTGTGGAAATTTCGAAGACAGAGCGTCGGTGAACTTGCGCACGAACTTCACTTGAGAGCCTTCACTGCCATCCATATTCAACGGGAGTCCGACGATAATTTCCGAAACTTCGTATTCGGACATCAGAGCTTTAAGCTCCGCCCATTCCCCCGACCCGCGGCGGATTGTTTTGATGGCCTGGGCGATCATGCCCAAGGGATCGCTCACGGCCACGCCGATGGTTTTCGTCCCCACGTCTAAACAGAGAATGCGCATAGAGATATCCCGACTAATATGATTCGCTTGATCTGTAAACCTTACGGCGGATAAGACGCGCCCCATGAGTTTTTTACGCGCTCACCTCATTATCTCAGGAAGGGTCCAAGGCGTCTGCTTTCGCGCGTGCGCGCAAGAAGAAGCGATAGGTTTGGGACTCAAAGGCTGGGTCAGAAATTTAGCGACGGGACAGGTCGAAGGGGTTTTCGAAGCCCCGGAAACCGAACAGGCCTCGATCGAGCGCATGATCGCCTGGTGCCACCAAGGCCCTTCCGATGCGCGCGTATCTTCCGTAAAGATCGATTGGGAAAAAAGCGAAACTCCCTTTCCGGATTTCAAGATTCTTAAAATTTTCTAACCAAGAAGCAGTTGACATCGTTCAGTCTCGCTCTATCATGGCGCGAATTTTTCAACGAAAGGGGTTTCCATGTCATCTTCCTCGCGACGCATCGTCTTAGGGGGTTCCGCAGCCGCAATGATCGCCATCTTTATCTCCGTCGTTTCCTGCGGAAAATCCGGCGAAGGCTTGGTCCGCGTAGGCCGCTCGACGATCACCGATCAAGATCTGGATACCTTGGGCCGCGTGAATCAACGCCTGAAACCCCGTCTCGCGACGCCGCAAGGCCGTCAGAAAGTCCTCGAAAATTACATCGAACAGGAAATCCTCTACCAAGAAGCCGTAAACCGCGGACTGAACCGCTCGAAGGATTTGAAGGAAAAAATCGCCCTCTACGAAAAAATCTTCGTCGCCCAGGCCCTCTTGGACCAAGAGCTCGAGAAGAAGGCGAAAGATTATTATGACGCAAATAAAAACGAATTCGAGAGAGTCAAGATCGCGCACATCTTGATCAAGGCCGCGAATACCGACGCCGCGAAGCCGGACCCGAAAAAACCCGGAGCGCCGGCCAAGCCCGCCCCGACGGTCAAGCGCAGCGAAGCCGAGGCCTTGAAACTCGCCACGGCCGCCCGCGACCGCATCGCGAAGGGCGAGGACTTCGGCAAAGTCGCCAAAGAAGTCTCCGAGGACGACCGCACCAAGGCCACGATGGGCGATTTGGGTTACGTCAGCTTGAAAGACAAACGCCTCGAGCGCTGGGGCTGGACACCTTTGGCTGAAAAAACGATCGCCTTGAAGGCCGGAGAACTTTCCGAACCCATCCAGACCAAGGATGGTTTCCATATCGTGAAGGTCATCGAAGAGAAAAAAGCACAATCCTACGAAGAAGCTGAATCCGGCATCAAGTTCCGCCTCCAAGTCGACCTTCGCACGCAGCTGCTCGAAGAATTGAAGAAGAAATACAAGGTCGAGCACCTGACCGCGCAAAAAGCCGAAACCCCTCACGCAGCGACGCCCACGGAGACGGCCCCTTCGTCGTCCTCCGAGACGGCTCCTACGGCGCCCGCGGTAGAGTAATCACGTTCCCGATACCGACTTCGTGCCGCTCTGAAAATCCGCCGGGCACTTCGAGAACCGACGTGTAGGTTGCGTTCGGCACCAAGAGAGTCTCATCGAAGGGGGCCGTGTTTTCGATCATGGCGACGATTTTACTGCTACGGATAAATAGAAGATCGAGCGGAATCGGTGTGTCCTTCATCCAAAAAGCCCCCTGTGTCTCCTCCGGAAAAAGAAAAAGCATGCCGTGATTCTCGGGTAGCAACGGCCGGTGCATGAGTCCGAGCGCTCGCTCGATGAGAGTATCGGCGATCTCGACGGACACGGAAATTTTCGAGGAGGGCGTGGTAATAACGACGCTTTCGGAGGTGCAGCCCACTAGGGCCGCGAGAGTCACTAAGACTCCGAAGCAAACGAGGAAACTATTCGACCGGCGCAGGAGAGACGGCGGCGTTGGCATCTTCTTCCTTTTCGGCGAGCTTCGCGAACGCGACGACTTTTTCTTTGTCTTCCAGGTGGATCAGACGCACGCCCTGGGTATTGCGGCCCATGGTCGAGATTTCTTTGACCTTCATGCGGATGATCTTGCCCTGGTTTGTGATGAGCATGACGTCATCGTCGTCCGTCACCTGCTTCACGCCGACCACCGATCCGTTGCGGTCGTTGGTCTTGACCGTAATGATCCCACTGCCTCCGCGCGACTGCAGGCGGTATTCATCGATGTCGGTGCGTTTGCCGTAGCCGTTTTCGGTGACGGTCAAGACGGTAAATTTTTCCTTCAAAACTTCCATGCTGACGAGAGCGTCGCCTTCCTCCAAACGCACACCGATGACGCCGGTGGCTTGGCGCCCCATGGCGCGGACGTCGCCTTCCGTAAATCGGATGGCCTGGCCATTTTTCGTCGAGAGCAAGACTTCCTGCTGCCCGTCGGTCAGAGATACTTCGATCAATTCATCGCCTTCTTCCACGGTGATCGCGATGATGCCTCCGGCGCGCGGATTGCCGTACGCCGAAAGGTCGGTTTTCTTGACCACGCCCTTCTTGGTCGCGAAGACGATGTTGCGGCCCTCGGTGAACTCCTTCACCGACAGGACCGCTGCGATCCTCTCGTCTGAGGTCATTTGGGCCAAGTTCGTGATCGATTTACCCTTCGCGGTGCGCCCGGCTTGCGGGATGTCGTAGACTTTCAGCCAGTGCACTTTTCCGTTGCTTGAGAAAATCAGGACGTAGCTGTGAGTGGACGCGATGAAGAGGTTGTCGACGAAATCCTCTTCCGCAGTCGACATACCGGTCTTCCCGTGCCCGCCGCGGCGCTGCGCGCGGTAGATGCTGATGGGATTGCGCTTTATGAAACCGCCGTGCGTGATCGTGACGACCATGTCTTCTTCGACGATCAAGTCTTCGATGGATAATTCCTGCGTTTCGGCCTGGATTTCGGTGCGGCGCGCGTCGCCGAAATTTTCGCGGATCTCGATCAATTCGTTTTCGATGATTTTCAGGACCAGCTTCTCGTCGTTTAAGATCGCGGTCAGTCTTTTGATCGTGTCCATGACTTCGGTGTATTCCGCGATGATCTTATCGCGCTCGAGTCCGGTCAAACGCTGCAGACGCATATCCAAGATCGCCTGGGATTGAAGATCCGAAAGCTCGTAATTCTTCATCAAGCCGTCTTTGGCCTCTTGAGGCGTTTTCGAAGCACGGATGAGTGAAATGACTTCGTCCAAGTGATCCAGGGCGATCTTCAGGCCTTCGAGGATATGAGCCCGCTCTTGGGCTTTGCGCAATTCATAGGCCGTCTTGCGCGTGATGACTTCTTTGCGGTGCTCTAGGAAGTATTCCAGCACTTCCTTGATCGACATCGTGCGCGGTTGGCCTCCGACGATGGCAAGCATGATGACGCCGAAGGTCATCTGCATCTGCGTATGTTTGTAGAGCTGGTTTAAGATCACGCCGGCGACGGTGCCTTTTTTCAATTCAACCACGATGCGCATACCGTCTTTATCCGACTCGTCGCGCACGTCACTGATGCCTTCGACGCGTCCGTCGCGCACGAGCTCGGCGATTTTTTCGATCAGTCGCGCCTTATTGACCTGGTACGGGATCTCCGTGATGACGATACTCTCGCGATCGCCACGGGCCATGGGCTCGATGACGGCGCGGGCGCGCATTTGGATCGTGCCTTTTCCGGTCGTGTAGGCGTCACGGATGCCTGCTCTGCCATAGATGAAGCCGCCCGTGGGAAAATCAGGACCGGGGATGATCTTGATCAAGTCCAGCAACGAAATTTCTGGGTTTTGGATCAACGCGACCAAGGCGTTACAGACTTCCGTGAGGTTATGCGGCGGGATTTTCGTCGTCATGCCGACGGCGATGCCGTCCGAACCGTTGATGAGAAGGTTTGGGGTCTTGGCCGGCAAAACCACTGGCTCCTCGGCCGAACCGTCGAAGTTCGGTGAAAAATTGACGGTTTCCTTGTCGATGTCCGCGAGCAATTCCTCGGCGATCTTGTGCAGCTTCGCCTCCGTATAACGGTAAGCGGCCGGCGGATCGCCGTCCACGGAGCCGAAGTTACCTTGCCCGTTGATCAGGGGGTAACGCATGTTCCAGTCCTGCGCCATGCGGACCAAGGCGTCGTAGACCGCCACGTCGCCGTGGGGATGGTATTTCTTCAAAACTTCACCGACGACGCCGGCGCACTTCGAGAATTTCTTATTGGACAGCAGCCCTTCACGGAGCATCGCGTACAGGATGCGGCGGTGGACGGGTTTCAGGCCGTCGCGCACATCGGGGATGGCGCGACCGATGATGACGCTCATCGCGTAATCCAGGTAGCTCGCCTTCATTTCATCTTCGATATTGACGGAAATGAGCTCTGCCGATTTGGCCATAAATCCCTTTGTAAAAGAGTTGTTTTTCTGGGGGATTAGGCCCGAAAAGTCAATTCAAACTCCGCTTAAAATCGAGTCTTTTCCGCGCCGTTTTCCGCCCCCACTTTGCTTGACAAGATTCAAAAACCCGATGTAGGACCCGCGCACCTTAAAGGAGGTGAAACCCTATGAAGACAGCTCTTATTTTAGCGGCTCTTCTCGTCTCTGGCGTCTCTTTCGCCAACGAGCCCGCCGCCGCAGAAGGAACGCACGTGGCCACTGCCGAAGTGAAGAAGGAAGAAGTGAAGGCGGCCCCGGAAGCGAAGAAGGAAGAGGCCAAGAAGGAAGAGGCCAAAGCCGAAAAAGCTCCCGAAGCTCCGAAAGCGCACTAGTTTTGGGGAAATAGTTTTCAAAACCTCCCTGCGGCGTTACAACGCCCGGGGAGGTTTTTCTTTTTTATGGCCGATAGAAGTCTGCGCAGTCCTCAACGCCTGCGCGGTTTGTTTCTCTTAGACCCTTTTCAAGATCTGCTAGGTCGGCCCTATGACCTCCGGCGGGACAGCTCCCATCTTTTAAGCCTCGAACTCCAAAACCACGGACACGAAATCCACATCGCCGCGCCTCACGATCTTTCGGCGCGGAAGGAAAAACTGTTCATCGCGGCCCGCCGTGCCTCGGTATGGCCCCAGGCGCCCTACTTCTCAGTACTCGAACAAAAAGACCGCGAAGCCTCTTATTTCGATTTCATCTGGATGCGGAAAGATCCACCTTTCGACTCCGACTATCTTTTCGCGACCCAGCTCCTGTCGCTCGCCCCGAAAAGCGTACGCGTCTTAAACGCGCCTCAAGCCCTGCGCGACGGCAATGAAAAGCTTCTGATTTTGAATTTCCCCCACTGGATCCCTCCAACCTTGGTGAGTGCCTGCCCCGATGCTATCGAAGACTTCTCGAAAAATTGGCGCGACGGGGCAGTTTTAAAGCCGCTGGAAGGCCACGCGGGGCGGGGCATCTTGTTTTTGAATTCCAAAACAAAAAAAACGGCCCTGATCCAGGCCACGCGGCGCGGCACTAAAACGGTCATGGTCCAAAAATACCTGCCGAGAGTTTCTTCCGGCGAGAAAAGAATCTTTGTCGTGGATGGGGAACCCTTAGGCGCCCTGCTTAAAATTCCTGCGGCGCGTCGGAAAATCGCCAATCCCGACTTGGGAGCGAAAATTACCGCGACGGGACTCACCGCTTCGGAAAAAAAGATGGCCCGTGAAGTCGGGCTTTTTTTGAAAAAGCGCGGCGTGTTTTTCGCGGGCCTGGATACCATCAGCGGGTTTTTGACCGAGATCAACGTCACCAGCCCTGGGCTTTTATGGGAATGGAACGACGCCGACGGAATTTCGCACGAAAAGACCGTCATCGATCGCTTTGAATCCTGGATTCGGAGGTAGACATGAAGTTTTCGAAAATCACCCTGCTATTTTGCCTGCTCGTCTACCTCTCCGGCGGCACGGCGCACGCCTGGAACCTGGACGACCACCGGGCCTTGGGCAAAGGCGCCCTTGAGAAAGTCGCTCAAGATTGGGGGCTCGACCAACCTTGCGACGTGCATTCATTGGACGACTTCCTCCAGAAAGCCGCCGCGCTGAGACCCACCGCCGCACGCGAATTCCCGGAACTCGCGACGTTCGCTTCGTTCGAAAACCGTTCCCAATTCGCGAACTATCTCCGGATCAATCCCAAGATCGACATCGGCACGTTCGAATCCCTGCGCCATCCTGACGTCCTGCTGGCCAGCCGTACGACGATTACGCCCCTGGAAATCATTTCCTATTACGACACCGATCCCGACGACGGACGCGATCAGGACATTTTCTTCAAAGACGCTTCCGAACGATTAATACCTGCCTACAAAGACCAAAAATGGTTCGGCGGCGTAACGGGACCGAATTCCCAGGCGTTCCGCCACATGGAAAAACCCGCGTTCCAGCTCTTTCAATGGAAGGCCACAGCCGGATTTCCTTTCCGGTCTTTAGGCGAGGCCACGCGGCGCGCAGCGATTTATTTCAAGCTCTCGCAGCTCGCATTTTCACTCTCCGAAGATTACTGGGGCTGGCGCTTCCTGGCGGGCGGCCTTCATTACATCCAAGACTTGCATCAACCCTACCACTCCGGCCAAGTCACGCCGGCGATCCTAAAAAAAGGCGCACGGGCGCTGAAAAACTGGGGTTGGAAACAAAAAGGCTTCATCGACACCTTCGCGCACATCGTCGCAAACGATCACCGCTTCTTCGAAGCCTACGTGAATCATCCCGGAGACTCCGCACCCTTGAAACAAAAGGCCTTGGCCGCCGTCGAAGGGAAGGATTTCGAGGAAATTTCAGATATCCAGGAACTGGCTCGACGAGCACGCGACGAAAGCAACCGAACCTTTCCGGATCTTTCGACAAGCGTCGCCGCGATCATCGATCCGATTTTTGAGGGCCCAAAAGAGTTTTATTCTGATGGAGACAACCCCGTACTTCAAAAAGCCGCCATCGGACTCACTCCAAGCTTGGGGCATATTTACCAAGAAGAAGTGTTACTACACCCAAGCCAGACAAAACCCGACCACCGTGCCGTTGATTTTCTAAAAAAAGACGCGCCTGATTTCCCAAAAAACAACCAACACCTCTTCCAAATCGTCGAAGACCGCTTCCGCGCCGCGGGCAAAGCGACACGGAGTTACGTGCACGCGGAAATTACGGAAAAAGATAAAAAGAGATCTTCGGCGGACATTCTGAAGGAACTGGACACTCTTCTGGCTCCGGAAGCCCGCTAGGAAATCTCGAGAGAAATATCCGCCGCCTTTGCGGAATGGGTGATGGTACCCACTGAAATGAAGTCCACGCCTGTTTCCGCATAAGAAAGGACGTTTTCCCGTCGAATCCCCCCGGAAGCTTCTATTTTCACGCGGCCCGCAACTTGCTTTACGGCCTTCGCGAGATTTTCGACCGAGAAATTATCCATCAGCACGATGTCCGCACCGCCGGCGACCGCTTCTTCAACCTGATCCAGCCTCGTAACTTCGATTTCAATCAAAGCTTCCAAGTCTTTTTGCGTTCGATGGTTTTTCGCGCGATTCAGTGCTTCGGCGATCGAAGCTCCCATGAGGTGATTGTCTTTAATGAGATAACGGTCATAGAGACCAATGCGGTGGTTCTTGCCGCCGCCGTCACGAACAGCTTTTTTTTCAAGCATGCGGAATCCCGGCAACGTCTTACGCGTATCTAAAATCTTCGCATTCGTCCCCCGTACCGCCTCAACGAAGTTAGCAGTCAACGTCGCCACCCCGGAAAGATGCTGCAAAAAATTCAAGGCCGTGCGCTCCGCGCGGAGCAAACTTTTGAAACGCCCGGAAACCGTCGCAATTTCGGTGCCTTTCGACACGCGCGCCCCGTCTTGTTCATGGGCTTTCCAGGCCAAATGATGATCGACCGTATCGAACACGCGCCTGGCGATCTCGAGGCCGGACACGACGCACTCTTCTTTGGCCAGCAAAACGCCGGTTTTCTTGATCTCTTCGCCGTCAAACAACGCGTCGGAAGTGATGTCTCCGCGGCCAATATCTTCCTGCAGAGCCAATTCGATGAGGACTTGAACGGGATCAGGCATATTTATCGCTTTCCATTATTTGATAGTTATTGCTAGATTTTTCGGTAGTGGGTCAGTTTCAATCCAATAAATTTACAATCTCCTCTAATTCCCAAACATGATCGGAAATACCCGCTTCCATCGCGGGAGTCACGCGCAAAGAGGTGTGAACACGGGCAAAGTTATAGTGCATGAAGTGAAGGGCAATCGCGTGTTCATGGTTTTCGACCTTCTTTGAAAAGGCGTTTGTAAGCCTGGTAAATCGACGCATTCCCATCCGCATCGTTAAATTAGAGCGTTCTACAAAGCTCGTAGAAACATGGTCGTATTCAGGCTTCCCCGTAACATGAGCCTTACGCGCTCCCATGCACTGAGCTGGGCTGTAGCGGGCCTCTCCCTGCTTCTTCTCTGTCCCGTAAATCTTTACCAACTGGGCAAAATCAATATCATCACCGAAGGCCGTCTCAACAGCGTCTAAGTAAGCCTTGTGGCCGTCCGTGGTTAATTGAACGCGATTGGCAAGCCGTCCTTTGAGGTCATGGATGAAGTGGTAAGCGGACTCCGCGCTACGATCCCCGACGTACCAGCAGGGGATAATCTTCGATTGAGCATCAATCGCCGTCCACGTCCAAACGTCGCCGTAACCGAAGACGCCTTTCTTGTCGGCTGGGACGTTCTTGTCCTTCGCTCCCACGAAAGACCAAATCTCGTCACACTGAATGCGCTTGCAGGAGAGGTTTCGGAAAGCCTTGTCCTGATACTCGGAGCAAGCCTTTCCGAGGTCCACGAGGAGCTTGATAACCGTGTTCTTGGCAATCCCCGTCATGCGGACGGTGGAGCGGATTGAGCTACCTTCAACCAGGCACGCTACGACTTGGGCCCTTTGTTCTTTTGTGAGCTTGTTCATAAGAATGGTTATGCTTGAGCGGTCATGCTATGTCAAGCAAGCATTTAAAATATTATGCTTGCACATTATTTAAAATAAATGCAAGCATGTATCAAGAGGAGATTACATGGAAGATGAAAAGAAAGATGCTCGTGCTAAGGGTGGATTTGCCAGAGCAAAAAAATTAACACCTGAAGAAAGGCAAGTTATCGCAAGTAATGCAGCCAAGAAGCGTTGGGATAAAACGCCAGTACTGATCAAACCTTACAAAGCCTTATACCAAGGACCGTTGCCCATCGGGGACGTGGAGCTTGACTGTGCCATTCTAGATAATGAGGAAAACACTAGAGTAGTCAACATGACATCGGTTTTCAAAGCCTTTGATAGAGTTGCAAGAAGCAATAACAGACTGATCAACATCCCTGCTTTTATGGATGCTCAGAACCTACAACCCTATATAGATCAAGAACTTATGAGACTGATCAAGCCCATTAGTTATTCAGATGGGAAGAGCGTCAAAAATGGCTACAATGCCCTAATATTGCCCGCACT
Organism: Myxococcota bacterium; assembly: GCA_052033505.1. Lineage (GTDB taxonomy): Bacteria > UBA10199 > UBA10199 > JACPAL01 > JBPOJN01. The sequence goes on from JBPOJN010000045.1 coordinate 27,204, forward strand.
TTGTGAAATGTATTTAAAAGCCAGGAGGGCAGGAGATTTAACGCCGAAACAAAGTCACCTTGCTGAAAAGGCAGAAATTTTACAGTCGTCTTTTGCAAAAGTTGGGATGATCGCCCTTATTGATGAGGCGACGGGATTCCAAAGGGATAGAAAACATGATGCCTTGCGCCTCCTGCTTTCGAAATATATCGCAGAAGGCTTAAAAAAATGGATTCATACTTTCCCTGATACTTTTTTTGTTGAGCTAGACAGGCTATATAATAACGAGCCAACCACATCTCAAAAAAGGCCCCAATACTATGGCCATTTCATTAACGGGTATATCTACAACCCGATTGAACATGGCTACGTCAAAAACAAACTAAATGAACTCAATATTGACGAAAAAGGTAAGAGGAAGGCCCGCTTCCATCAATGGTTGTCAGACGAAGGAAGAACTATTCTGATTCACCAAATTGGCAGGGTGCAAATGTTAATGGAAATGTGTCCTGATATTGGGAAATTTAAAAATGCCGCATTAAAACAAAAGAAGGTTTCTATAGCCCCCTATTTATTTGATGATATGAATAAAATTCTCGAATAAATCTTTAAGGTTTCTTCCATCTGCTTTGAGCTGCTTTTCGCGCAATTTCGGCCCGTTTCTTGGGGGAGAGGCTTTCAGCGCGGGCCCTTCCCCCTTTCAACCCTCCAAGCCGTCCTAGTGCGACGGCAGCAGGGTTCTTTTCGGGCTTTTGTTGGGTGATGTGCTGAAGAATAGAAAAGGCGGTTTCGTTTAAGTCTTTTTCTGGCTTGCTTGAGCGTTTAGGCATGTCTCTTTATGCCGAAGGACTAAGAGGAAGGCAAGATTTCAGATTTCAAACTGACCCACTACCGATTTTTCTAGCATGTCCTCTTATGATCGGATTGAGAGGTAATACCCCATGGCATCCGCACAGCTGGCCACCCGTATCGATGGTAAAGTCAAAAAGACGGTCGAGTCCGTTTGTAAAAATAGAGGCCTTAAGATGAGTCGCTTCATCGAAGACGCCTTGCTGGACAAGCTGGAAGAGCTCGAGGACGTTGAAGACCTGAAAGCCTTGAGAAAAGAACCTTCCCGACCACTCTCGGACATCCTCAAAGACCTCAAAGCCCATGGCAAAATATAAGATCGAGATCGCACGTTCGGCCGAAAAGACCCTTTCTTCACTTCCCAAGCCGTTTATTCCCAAGATCGTTAAAGCCATTCAAGATTTGATGGACACACCCTACCCCGTCGGCTGCCGCAAGCTCTCAGGCCAAAAAAATACCTTCCGCATCCGCGTGAATGTTTATCGAATCCTCTATGAGGTCCACGACGACTTAATCCTGATCAAAGCTTTGAAGATCGGGCATCGCAAAGACGTCTATCGAAACTAGTTTACGCCTGGAAATTCGCCCGTGTGGCTTGGAGTTTTTCGAGTTTCACGCGGCTTGCGCGCAGCGTTTCTTTTTCCTCTTCGACGAATTCCGGGTCGGCGCGGGAGACGAAGTTCGCGTCTTCGAGGCGCTTCGCACGACGTTCGGAGTCTTCTTGGAGTCGGTTGATTTCCTTGTCCAACCGCGCGATTTCGGCCGCGAAATCTACGAGCCCTTCGAGCGGCACGAACACTTCGACGCCTTCTCCCACCACGGCGTGGGCCATACCTTTGGGATTCGGTCGAGCCTCTTGCAATGTCATCTCTGAGAGACGACCCAATCGGAGAATGACGGCGCGCTGGCTTTCCAGGCGCTTCCTGGCCTCGGGTGAAGAAACGGCCAGAACGGCTTTCAGCTCGATCGCCGGAGAAATGCGGTTTTCACCCCGGATCGAACGTATCGCTTCGATGACCGGGATCATCTGCTCGACCGCTGCGACGTCGGGCATGACCGACTTTAGAAGCTCATGCGGCAGGACGTCGTCCGGCGTCGGAAAAGGCCATAGGGCGACGCTCGGACTGGTTTGACGGCCCGGCAACATGTGCCCGATTTCTTCTGTGATGAACGGCATGAACGGATGCAGCAGGGCCAAACTCGCCGCGAGTACTTCGTTCAAGGCCTGAGGATTCAAATCGAGCTTGCTGAATTCAAGGTACCGGTCGCAGAAATCGTTCCAGAAAAACTTGTAGAGGACCCGCGCTGCGACGTCGAACTCGTAGGCTTCGATCGCGCGGCTGACTTCGGTGACGGTTTGCCTCAGCTTAAATCGGATCCACTGGTCATAAGGAGAATCGGGACGCGATGGTTTTGAGGCCGGGTCGAAGTCCCCGATGTTCATGAGGGCGAAACGCGAGGCGTTCCAGATTTTGTTCGCGAAATTGCGATAACCTTCGATCGTCTGCTCGGAGAGCTTGATGTCGCGACCTTGGGCGGCGAGCGCCGCGAGCGTGAAACGAAACGCATCGGTGCCGAATTGATCCATGATCGTCAGGGGATCGATGACGTTACCTTTGGACTTGCTCATCTTCTGCCCCTGAGCGTCGCGCACGATCGCATGGATGTAGACGTCTTGGAACGGCACGTCGCCCATGAGCTCAAGCCCGAACATCATCATGCGCGCAACCCAGAAGAAAATGATGTCAAAGGCCGTGACCAGCGTCGACGTCGGGTAATATTTTTTAAGCTCCGGAGTTTCATTCGGCCAGCCCAAGGTCGAAAACGGCCAGAGACCTGAGGAAAACCACGTGTCGAGCACGTCTTCTTCTTGTTTCAAATTTTTCGAGGAACATTTCGAACATTGCTCCGGTGCCGTTCGGGAGACGATGGGATCTTTCGAACATTCGCAATACCAAGCGGGGATGCGGTGCCCCCACCAAATCTGGCGCGAGATGCACCAGTCTTTAATGTTCTCCATCCAATTGTCGTAGGTCTTCGTCCAATTTTCAGGATGGAACTTGGTCTTGCCGTCGCGCACGGCTTTGAGCGCGCGGTCCGCCAGCGGCTTCGTTTTCACGAACCATTGCAGCGAAAGGTACGGCTCGACGACGGTCTTGCAGCGGTAACATTGGCCGACGGAAAGTTTGTGCGGGTCGGTTTTAACCAAAAACCCTTTTTCTTCGAGCTCCGCCACGATTTGCTTGCGCGCCTCGAAGCGATCTAGGCCTTGGAGGTGCAATCCTTGATCGTTGATCTTCGCATCTTCGGTAAAAATATTGATGCGCGGGAGTTTGTGATCGTTGCCGAAGACGAAGTCGTTGAAATCGTGCGCCGGCGTAACCTTGACCGCGCCCGTTCCAAATTCCCGATCCACGCGATGATCCGCAATGACGGGGATCTCACGGCCGACCAAAGGCAGCGATATTTTTTTGCCGATTAAAGACTGGTAACGTTCGTCGTCCGGATGAACGGCGACGGCCGTGTCGCCCAGCATAGTTTCAGGTCGCGTCGTGGCGATAACGATTTCCTGCGAAGGAGATCCCGCGACCGGGTATCGAATGTGCCACAAAAATCCATTCGTCTCCTGATGCTCGACTTCGATGTCGGAGAGAGCGGTATGACAGCGCGGACACCAATTGATCAGGTACAGATCGCGATAGATGAGCCCCTTTTCATAAAGCCTCACGAACGCTTCGCGCACTGCGACCGAAAGACCTTCGTCCATCGTGAACCGTTCACGGCTCCAATCGCACGAGGCGCCGAGGCGTTTCAGCTGTTTCACGATGTGATTGCCGCTCTTTTCCTTCCACTCCCAAACCCGCTCGACGAATTTTTCGCGGCCCAAATCCTGACGTTTCTTGCCTTCTTTTTTCAGCTCGCGCTCGACGACGTTTTGCGTCGCGATCCCCGCGTGGTCCGTGCCCGGCACCCAGAGCACGTTGAATCCGCGCATCCGGTGATAGCGCACCAAGATATCTTGCAACGTATTGTTGAGCGCATGCCCCATGTGCAGCACGCCGGTCACGTTGGGCGGCGGGATGACGATGGAGAAGTGCTTTCCGGATTTTTCAGGATCGGCGCGGAAAAGGTCTTCCTTCAGCCAATGTTCGAGCCATTTTTCTTCAACGAGTTTGGGGTCGTAGACTTTTGATAGTTCTTGCGAGGGCATATTTTTTGATTAATTAAGAAACGGCTCACGTATTGTCAAAGACTGTCATCTCTTATGGCACCTTATAAAAGCATATTCCTGGCCCTCAACCATTCCAAGGTCCGTTACCTGGTAGCGGGAGGTGTCGCGGTAAACCTCCTGGGCATTAATCGCGCCACCATGGATCTCGACCTCATCATCCATCTGCAAAAAGAAAACGTTCTTCATTTCGTGAAAGTCATGACCGAACTCGGTTATACGCCTAAAGTGCCGGTGCACCCCGAGGAATTCGCCGACCCTCAAAAGAGAGAGTCATGGATTCAGGAAAAAAACATGAAAGTTTTTAGTTTTATCAGTCACATGAATCCTTTCGAGCTTATCGATGTTTTTGTGAACGAACCGTTTCCGTTTGAGGAAATGTACGGAAGAAAAAAAGAACATGAAGCCTTCGGGATTAAGATTCCGACAGTCTCCCTCGATGATCTGATCGCCATGAAGCAAAACGCAGGTAGACCTAAAGACCTTTTTGACCTAAGCTATCTTGAAGAATTATCGAGAAAAAATCATGACGAAAAGTAGTTCGAAAGAACGCCTGAAAATCACTCCCGAGGAATGGGAAGTCCACGAACTTTTCCAGAAAGCTTCCGCCGAACAAAAACTCACCTGGCTCGATCAGATGAGAGAGTTGATGATGGAGGTTTGGAAAAATAACCCTGACGCTCGGCGGGATTACGAATTCTTCAAACAACAAGGTCTCTGATCATGACTAAAACCCGTCTCATCATCGCCGGCAGCGAACAATGCGCCGATCTTTACTGGGCCACCGGATTTTACGTTCCAGATCCGATCGTTTTCATCGAGCACCACGGTAAAAAAATCCTCGTTGCTTCCGATTTGGAGGTCAGCCGGGCGAAAAAAGAAGCCCGCGTGGATACCGTGCTCTCCCACACGACCTACGAGAATAAGCTTAGAAAATCAGGGCAAAAACGCAAAGCCGGCGACGTGACGGCCTCGATTCTCAAAGAATTGGGCGTTCAAGAACTCGAAGTCCCGTCGTACTTTCCTCTGCGCCAGGCGGAGATCTTGAAAAGCCACGGTTTCAAGCTTAACTCCGCTGCCGATCCTTTTTACCCCCAGAGGCAGATCAAGACGCAGAAGGAAAAAAAGCACGTCATCAGCGCCTTGCGCGCGACGGAAGCCGGCATTCAGGCCGGAATCGACCTGCTCAAGCGTTGCCGGATCAGAAAAGGTAAGATTTATAACGGCGCTACCGTCCTGACGAGCGAACATTTAAGGCAAGTCATCGAAATGAAGATGATGGAGAACGGCGCACTCGGCCAGCACACCATCGTCGCCTGCGGCAAACAGGCGGCCGATCCGCACTGCCGCGGATCCGGCATCCTTTTCGCGAATCAAACCATCGTGATGGACGTCTTCCCGAAACACATCGACAGCGGCTATCACGGGGACATCACGCGGACCGTCGTGAAAGGCAAAGCCTCGGAGACGTTGAAAAAAATGTACGCGGCGGTGCGCGAGTCCCAAGCCGAAGGCATGCGCCGCATCCATGACGGCGTCGATGCGGCATACGTGCATCAAGGCGTCTGCGAGGTCTTGGATAAGAGCGGGTTCCGGACCGGCATCATCGACGGGAAACCGCAAGGCTTCATCCATTCCACCGGGCATGGTTTAGGTTTGGACATCCACGAGGCGCCGCGCGTGAGCCGCATTTCAGAAAAACTGCGCACCGGCCACATCGTGACCGTCGAGCCCGGTCTTTATTATGAAAAATTAGGCGGGATACGGATCGAGGACGTGGTCTACGTCACGAAAAAAGGCTGCGAGGTCCTGACGAAAATCCCCAAGGTTTTTGAGATCGCTTAAGCTAGAAATCGCTGAAAACTTCCTTATAACTGGTTCAACAATTCTTTCTTCTTCGCCTGATATTCCTTCTCGGTGATCAAGGCGTCTTTGCGCAATTGATCCAATTCCTGGAGACGGTCGCGGACGGATTTGGAACCGGCGGGCGATGCGGAGACCGGCGTTTTCACGGGTTCGGCGACCGGAGCTTCCGTCTTGATCTTGCGCACGACTTCTTTTTTGGCGGGCTTCACCGGTTCTACCTTAGTGGGCGCCGGAGCCGGCGATTTCAACTGGGCCAAATCGACGACGATTTCTTCAGGATCCCATGCCAAGCGGTTCTGACCCGGCTGCAGCTCCAGCGAGACGCGCAAACCTCGGGCGCTATCCGCGGCGCGCTCCGCACCCAGGGTTCCCCGGTCGCCCAGCAGCTTCGCATACAGCTTGGTGAATTTCAGGTGGAGCCCGTCACTTTTCAGGTAGGCACGGAAGATCGTGAGACGGTCGTTCTGGATGATCACGTGGGTATCGCGCGTGAAATAAGAAACGACGACCACCTGATCCGGCTTGGCCTTCTTAAAAGCCTCCACCAAGTGCGGCGTCAGGAAAGAAACGTTCTCATCGTCGAAGAGATTGCGGTTTTCGACGTCTTTCAACATCAGGATTTTTTTATTGAAGCTCAACGAAGACAAGACCGCGCGGATCTGCTCGGGATCAAAATCGTGGGGATGGTTGATCCCTTCTTTTTCGTCTTTTTTGGCGGAGTCGAGCTTTACGAAATCCAGCTTATTGCGACTCTTGTAAATGTAATCGTCGGCCGAGGCTAAGGAAGCCGCCGCCACCAGAAAAACCGCCGAAAGAAACGAAGCTAAAATATTTTTCTTCATAGATTCTCCAAAAAATTTGGGTCAGAGCTACGACCTTAGGATGAGAAAATCCATCTAATTTATGAGAGTCATCGCCGGAACGGCTAAAGGCCGCATACTGACAGGACCGAAATCGCATTCGATCCGGCCCGCTTTGGATAAGGTCAAAGGCGCCATCTTCAATATCCTTTATGACGTCTCAGGCCTAAACGTCTTGGACGTCTTCGCCGGTACGGGCGCCATCGGCATCGAGGCCCTGTCCCGCGGCGCGGAAGCCGCGGTCTTCTTGGACGCCTCCTCCGAGGCCTTGGACATCATCCGCAAAAACGTCGAAGCTTGTGGTTTCGGGACGCGCTCGCGGATTTTACGCACGCGCCTTCCGGAGGAGTTGAAAACTGTTGCCCGCAAATCCAGTATCGAGACCTTCGACCTGATTTTCGTCGATCCTCCGTACGACAAAGATTTGGTCAATTCTTCGCTCGCCCTGATTGTGCGCCAAAAATTGTTAGCCGAAGGGGGGACCATTGTCGTGGAGCACTCCCCGCGCGAGACGATCCGCGCGCCGGAAGGGCTGAGTCTTTACGATTCGCGGAAATACGGACAAACCGTGATCAGTTTTTTGAAATAAACCCTTGCCCCTCCAAAAACGAACGTCCTAAAACTTCCTCCTCATGAAAAATGCGCCCCGCACAGCAGTTTGTCCCGGATCTTTCGATCCGCCGACCGAAGGCCACTTGAATATCGTCCGGCGCGGACTCCAGATTTTCGACAAGATCATCATCGCGGTCGCCGTAAATTCGCAGAAAAAATCCGTCTTCACCACCGAGGAACGCTTAAGCCTGCTACGCGAGCTCTTCAAAGACGAACCGAATATCGAGGTGGACTCCTTCCAAGACCGCCTGCTCGTGGATTACGCCGCGTCCAAAGGCGCGGTCGCCATCCTACGCGGACTCCGCACCGTACAGGATTACGAATACGAATTTCAAATGACGCTCGCCAACCGCCACATCGCGCCGAAGATCGAAACCGTCTTCATCATGACGGAGTCGACCTACTCCCACGTGAGTTCTTCGATCGTGAAGGAGATCATTCAATTGGGCGGAGCCGGCCAAGGCATGGTGCCGCCGCTGGTCGAAAAGAAATTGAAGGAAAAATTCTCCAAAAAATAAAAAAGGAAAGTCCCCATGTCGCGTCTCACCCATCGCTCCCAAAAAATTAAACCCAGTCCAACGCTCGCGATCGACAGCAAAGCCAAAAAAATGATCGCGGACGGCATCGACGTCGTCAGCTTCGGCGCGGGCGAGCCGGATTTCGATACGCCGGATCACATCAAGCTTGCCGCCATCAAGGCAATCGACTCCGGCAAGACCAAATACACACCGGTCGCCGGCATCGTGGAGCTCAAAGACGCCATCATCAACAAGCTTAAAAGAGACAACGGATTGACCTACACCCGCGACGACGTCATCGTCTCCGCCGGCGGCAAACACACGCTCTACAACATCGCGCAAGCCCTCTTTCAGGAAAGCGACGAAGTCATCATCCCGGCGCCGTACTGGGTCAGCTATCCGGATCAAGTCCTGCTAAACGACGCGACTCCGGTCATCGTGGAAACGGAAGAAAAAGACGGCTTCTGCCTGCGACCCGAAATCCTCGAAAAAGCGATCACGCCGAAAACCAAGGCCTTCATTTTAAACAGCCCTTCAAACCCTACGGGCGGCGCCTATTCGCGCGAGCAATTAGAAGCTTTGGCCGAAGTTTTGGTGCGGAAAAATATTTTCTGCATCTCGGACGAGATCTACGAAAAAATCGTTTACGACGGATTTCAATTCACGAGCATCGCGAGCTTGAACGACAAGATCAAAGATTTGACCATCACCGTCAACGGAGCCTCGAAAGTTTATTCGATGACCGGCTGGCGCATGGGTTACGCCGCGGGTCCACGCGATATCATCGACGCGATGGCGAAAATCCAGGGCCAGGTCACCTCGAACATCACGTCGATCACGCAGTGGGCGTGCGTGGAGGCTTTAAACGGCTCTCATGAATTCTTGAAGACGTGGGTCGGAGAATTCAAAAAACGCCGCGACTTCATCGTGCAAAAATTCAACGCAATCCCCGGCGTGACCTGCTTCAACCCCCAAGGCGCCTTCTACGTCTTCCCGAACATGAAGGCCTACATTGGGAAAAAATACGACGGCAAAACGATCGAATCTTGTGACGACCTGGCCGCTTACTTACTCGAAAAAGCGCTCGTCGCCGTCGTTCCGGGCAGTGGATTCGGGGCGAAGGGCTACATCCGACTGTCCTACGCGACGTCGATGCAGAAAATCGAAAAAGGGATGGAACGGATCACAAAGGCACTGTCGGAATTGAAATAGCCGGCTTTCGCACATACCCTCAGGGCTCATTCGTCACGGCAGGCTCGATAAACTTCCGCGAGCGCACGAAGACGAATCCCGGAATTTCGTCCAACACCAAAACTTGAACCGGCGCCAGGGCTGGAAAATTCCCGTCCGAAGCCCCACATCCCGGAGGTAGCGATGTGTCGCCGTCCTCTAAAGCCTGATCGAGCAAATCGAATTGTGCCGGCGTCGGGGAGTAAAACGCGAACGCGCCATTGGTCGGATCTTCCGTATCGCCCGTAAAAACTCCCGCCGCCGTCAAAACCGCCTGATCATAAGCCGCGAGCTCGCCCGCATTCAGATCGTCTCGGACCGCCGCCGCTTCAAAAACCGGAAAAGACGGGTCCTCGGGGTCAACTGGAGAGAATTGATAAACGTTTCCGTCGTTCGCCGCGATCACGGCGTCGTATTGAGAGAGAGGCGGATCGCTCCAAAAATCGCCGCTATTAACCACGAAAAGGGACGGTCGGTTTTCGAGAGCGATCAGATCGATGCGGTTACGAATTACGGCGCCCAGCGCGTCTCCGGTCACGCTGACGCTGGACGTCTTGACGTGCCCTTGGGCATCCCGCGTCGCTTCCCGATCCAACTCCCCGCGCGCTTCTCCCAGTAAAATTCGAATCAAACTCTGCGGCGGAATCGTCACTTCGACGGGATCCATCGCCTGTCCGTCCAAGGTCGGCGCCACATAACCGATGCCCGTCTGCAGCGGGATCACGCGAGCGCCGCGGGATTGGAACTCGAGGCTAAAAAGGTCGGCATTGTTATTGGCCAAATCCAAGGACGAAAATACCTGATCAAAAATAATTTCATCCACCCCTTCGCGGGAGCCACCGAGGGCCACGGCTAGCTTTCCCGAGACATCTTTTTCCCGATGGATCGTCCCAGAGCTTCCCCCGCTCCCCGTACCTCCTCCGTCCAGTGGACACCCAAACAGCACCAAAAGTGGAGCTAGGAGTAAATAAAAACGAAGTTTTGACATCATCATCTCTCTTTCAACTAGGGACTTGTCAGCAAATCCCGACTCCGCTAGAAGCCGTGGACTCTCTTTTCAACCGAAACTCATAAGGGGATGAACCCATGACGATCAGCGTACAAAAACTGAACCATCTGAAGAAATTAAGCACGTCCAAAAACATCATCGCCGCCGCCGCGATGGATCAACGCGGATCCTTGAAAAAATCCGTCGCGAAGGAAAAAGGCGTCGACCCGTCGCAGATCACAGCCCAAATGATGGAAGAATTTAAGACCGCGGTCGTCAAAGTCCTGACGCCGCACTCGAGCGCGATCCTGCTGGATCCCGAATGGGGGCTTCCTGCTGCCGCCGCGCGCGCGAAAGACTGCGGATTACTGTTGGCCTATGAATCCACCGGCTACGATCAAACGACGCCCGGACGCATCCCGCTTCTCGTCCCGACGTGGACGGTCTCCAAATCCATCGCGGCCGGCGCGAACGCGGTGAAGATCTTGCTGTATTACACGCCGTTCGAAGACGCCAAAGTGAACGAGATTAAACACGCCTGGATCGAACGCATCGGAGCGGAATGCGCATTTCACGACATTCCCTTCTTCTTGGAATTTGTCGGATATCCCACCGGATCCGAAGACGAAAAAAGCTTGGCCTTCGCCCAGCAGAAACCGGAAATCGTCAGGAAGAGCATGGAGGAGTACTCGAAGCCTCGGTACAACGTGGATGTCTTAAAAGTCGAAGTGCCGATTAATATGAAATTCGTCAAAGGCGCCCGCTCCAATAAAGAAGGCCTGGTCGCCTACGACCGTGAAGAGGCGAAAGACCTTTTCCGGGCGACTGCGGCCGTCACCAAAAAACCTTTTATTTATTTGTCCGCGGGCGTCTCCGACGACGAATTCCGCGAAAGCCTCGAACTCGCCGCCGAATCCGGTGTCGCTTACAACGGCGTTCTTTGCGGCCGCGCGACCTGGAAAGACGGCATCCCCGTCTACGCCAAATCCGGCGCGAAGGCCCTGGAAGACTGGCTGTCCGACCGCGGCGTGCAAAACATCCAAGCTTTGAATAAAGTCCTGGAACAAGGCGCAAAGCCTTGGTCTTTCTAAATCATGCTCAAAAACAAAAACATCGTCCTAGGCATCGGCGGCGGCATCGCGGTTTATAAGACCTGCGAAGTCGTACGGCGCCTCGTCGAAGGCGGCGCGAAAGTTCACGTCATGATGACGAAGGGAGCAACGGAATTCGTCACACCGCTCACGTTTCAAACCCTGAGCGGGCATCCGGTCCATCTGGACCTTTTCAATCTGACGGAAGAACAAAACATCGGTCACATCTCCCTCGCGGACCGCGCCGATGCGATCCTAATCGCGCCCGCCACCGCGGACCTGATCGCACGCACGGCGCACGGCCTCTGCAATGACCTGGTCACGACGGTGCTCTGTGCGACGACGGCTCCGGTCGTTTTCGCGCCCGCGATGAACGTCCATATGTGGGAGAATCCAATCACGCGGGAAAACGTCGCGAAGCTTCGGAAACACGGCTACCGCATCGTCGAACCGGACCAAGGCTTCCTCGCCTGCGGCTATACGGGAAAAGGGCGGCTCCCCGACGCGGACGTATTGATCGAAGCATTGAAGAAGGTTTTGAAAAAATCCTAAGACCACCCCTGTGAGATCCACGCGGAAAAAAAATCCTTGGAAAGGCCGTAACGTTCTCGTCACCGCCGGCCCCACGCGCGAATTCCTAGATCCCGTGCGTTTTTTGTCGAATCCATCCTCTGGAAAAATGGGCTATGCGCTGGCGCGGGAGGCGTTACGTTTGGGCGCGAACGTGACGTTGATCTCCGGCCCGACGGCCCTGACGCCGCCGAAAGGCTGCCGTTTCGTCGGCATCGTTTCCGCCGCGGACCTGCACCGCGAGGCGATTAAAATTTTTCCGAAGGCCGACGTTACGATCATGACCGCGGCCGTATCCGACTTCACACCGGTTTCACGGGCAGTCCACAAGGTCAAAAAGAAGAACGCCTCTCTGACGCTACGCTTAAAACCGACCGTCGACATATTGGAGAAAATGGGACGCCTGAAAAAGCGTGGCCAACTCCTCGTCGGATTCGCCGCCGAAACGAGACATTTACGCACGAACTCCCTTAAAAAATTGAACAAGAAAAACTTGGATCTCATCGTCGCCAACAACGTCAAAGACCGCCGCATCGGTTTCGAAAGCGGACACAACCGCGTGACCCTCTATTTCCGGGACCATCCCAACCACCCGCGCTACCTTCCCTTTCTGACAAAACAGAAAACCGCCGCCAGGATCCTGGCTTCTCTTTAAAATCGCATCCAGATCAGATGCCGCACTGTTCCAAAACGTCTAAGGTTTCCGGAAATAGGCTATTTTTTTATCACGTCTCACGGGAAAGCCTGCTATTATGATGTTCAAAGTATCATTATAGGAAGATGATAAGGATGATTGAAAAACGCTTATGGCCCGCAAAAAGACACATTTCTTTACTCTCGCGGCCGCTCTCTTGCTCTCGCTCGGATTCTCCCCTCGCCTCTCCGCCGCTACGTTTACGGTAACGAAAACCGCGGATACGAATGACGGCACCTGCGATTCGGATTGCTCCTTACGCGAAGCCGTCATCGCCGCAAACGGAGCCGCCGGCCTCGATGTCGTCGCCATTCCAGCCGGTCTCTACACACTGACCATCGTAGGTGTTGGAGAGGACCTCGCCCTGACGGGAGACCTGGACTTGCGCGAAGCCGTGACGATTAGCGGAGCCGGCGTGGGATCGACCTTTGTCGACGGCAACAGTACGGATCGTATTTTTCATACCCCAACCCTCATCACGGGCACGGTGACTTTTCAGAACCTTACGATCCAGAATGGAGATTCCGGAGGCGACGACGGCGGCGGTTTCTACCAAGAAACCACAACGGGAAACCTGGTGATCGACCATTGCTCGTTCGAAGATAATATCGGCATGAACGGCGGCGCACTCGCCTCCGTCACGGCCACAATCATCACGGATTCTTCTTTTACGAACAACACCGCCAAACTCGATGCTGCAGGCATTTATATCAGCGATGGGTCCAGCGCCATGACGCTTCAAAACGTCTTAATCGACGGAAATTCAGCGGTCGACGACTTCGGCGGCTTCGACATCGGCGCAGCTTCGGTCACGATGACCGACGTTACCACCACAAACAACACAGCGGCCGGAGGCGGCTTCGGCGGTGGACGCGTCCTGACGAGCTTGCCCGGCATCCTCACGCTTACCGACAGTCATTTCGATAACAATCTGGCCGTCGACAACGTCGGAGGCCTGTCGGTCGTCGGATCGATGGACGTTTCGAACAGCACTTTTGACAACAACATCCTCACGAATACCGGCGTCGGAGGTCTGCGCTGCCAAGATCTGACAGCGGGCGGTTCTTGTGTCGTGAGCGACAGCCAGGTCTTAGCAAACACCGTGGCAGGAGCTTTAGTCGGCGGCATCGGCGGAATGTATCTCGATGCCGATACGGTCCAACTCACGGATACAGATATTTCAGGCAATCACGGCGGCATCGGCGGCGGCGCGACCGGAGGTCTCTCTGTCAGCGGCAATGCGACGATCGCGCGGGTTACGGTCACCGGAAACGACGCCGAGGACTACGGCGGCATGTTCGGCAACTCCGATCCTATCTCCATGGACCGCTGCTCCATCGACAACAACCAAGCTACGAATATCGCCGGCGGCGCGTATTTCACCGGCGCCAACACCGCGGTCACAATCACGCGATCGGCGATCACGCGCAACCGGACTACGATCGTGGGTGGCGGCGCCGCGGGTGGCATTTACTTTGACGCAACCCAGCCCCTCGTACTGACTAATGTGACGGTGAGCGGCAATTCCGCGGGAGCCGCGGGCACGGGAGGCGGCGTACGCTACCTGCTTTTCGGCCCGAACGTCAGCACGTTCACGAACGTCACCTTCGACAATAACGAAGCCGCCGACGGCGCCAACATCCACACCACCGGCGGCACGATCCAAATGGAAAACAGTATCGTCGCAGAAGGCATCGGCGGAAGTAATTGCGTCGCGGTAGACATCACGTCGCTGGGCCATAACATCGAAGACACGAACACGTGCAATTTCATTGATGCTTCCGACCTGCCGAATACGGATCCCTTCCTGACCGCATTGATCGATCATGGCGGCAACACACTCACGCACAGCCTCATCGTCACCAGCCCGGCGATCGACGGCGTGCCTTTCGGCGGCACGTGCCCCGCGACCGATCAACGCGGAGTGACGCGTCCCATCGACGGTAACAGCGATACCGTCAGTTCCTGCGACATCGGAGCCTTGGAATTGGCCGTTTGCGGCGATGGCAACGTCCAGGCCGTTCTCAACGAACAATGCGACGACGGGAACACCACTTCCGGCGACGGATGCAGCGCTTCTTGCCAAAACGAACTCTGCGGCGACGGCGTCATCAACAACGTCTCGGAAAACTGCGACGACGGCAACACGACCGCCGGCGACGGATGCAGCGCTTCCTGCCAAACGGAATTCTGCGGAGACGGCGTCACGAACAACAATGGCACCGAGACCTGTGACGACGGAAACGTTTCCAACACCGATGCCTGCCTCAACACATGCACCACAGCTTCCTGCGGCGACGGTTTCGTGCGCGCAGGCATCGAGGGCTGCGACGACGGGAACGCCGACGACACCGACGCCTGCAACAACTCCTGCATTTCCACTACCTGCGGAGACGGCGTCGTGCAGCCGGCGACCGAACAATGCGACGACGGCAACACTTCAAATACCGACGCCTGCCTCAATATCTGCACTGATGCCTTCGTCGGTGACGGATTCATTCATTCCGGAGTGGAAGAGTGCGACGATGGAAACGCCCTCTCCGGCGACGGATGTTCCTCGGCGGGGCAAATAGAAGGCGGAGCCGCGGTCCCGGCCGGATTCCGCTTCAGCGTCATGGGATGCGCCCTCATTCGTTAGCGGCTGGCAAACAATTCCGAAGGGGTAGGCAAGATTCCAGGCTTGAAAATCGTCGACTTCAAGGCCGCTTTGACCTTTCGTAAGGCTTCGTCCGCTTGGATTTCCGACATCTGTTTTTTCTTCCAGCGATTTTTGAACTCGGCCCTCAATTCCTCGGCGTACAGAAGTTTCGCTTCTCCCGTCGGATCGACTTTCGTGCAGGGCGCGGTTTCGGGATGCCTTAAAAACGACACCATCGAATCGATCGCCAATCCGCGATACTCCGCAATGTGCTCGTCCGGAAAAGGAAACCGCGACTTCTCGTGCACCTTCTCGATCATCATATGCCAATGCTTCAGACGATGCAGATTTAAGACACTCCTGAAAATCTTGCGGTTCGTTTTGAAAGAAAAAATCGTCTTGCGGACCATCTTCTCGAACAAGCGGTCGTTGTGCGAAAAATCGATCTTACTGATATCCCGCGCGAGATTCCACATCGCCTTGGGACGTTTGGCGTCGAACCTCACCTCCCAATAAAGATGCCCCAAAGTGCGCGTCGACCAACTACGGATCGTTTTATACGGCACGAAATAATTGTGAGAAACCACGTCCACCGCCAAATGCGCGAGGTAGCCCAGAGCGGCCGCTTGCTGGCGCTCATCGCCGTTCTCTTGAGCTTCTTGGAAAATCAAAAATCCGACGCGCCAATTGTGGCAGTTGTGCACATAGTCTACGTAGTCTTTGCCAAGCGTGATATCGGCTGCGAGCGAACCGTAAAGAAAGTCCTTAGGACACGCCTCGAGAAGCGTCTTGACCATGCTCCCGTAGGTCGCTACGTGTCGCAGGGCTTCATGGGCGTAATCGATGTGCGCGATCGGCCCCCACGCCGACGCTTCGCGGGAAAATAGAAAATAGAAAATGGAAAATAGAAGTCCGACGCACAGAGCCATTTGATGAGGGTAGAGAATCCATGGGATCGAATCAACAACAAAGCCGAGCACTGAAAGCTCAATTGAAAAACTTAATCGACCTCGGCATCACAGAAATGGCTATTCATCACGACCCGGCCAAGCCGCGTCATGACTCGAAGTCGGGGGGGCGCCCTAGCTCCCCCAATCCCCCATCGCTGGATTCAAATTTTTCTGCAAAACACAAGTCAACGATGAATGCTCCCGAACTCAAAGCCATCCGTGACGACATTGGCGACTGCCAGAGATGTAAATTATCCAAAGGCCGGACGAATATCGTCTACGGCGTGGGCGACCCGAACGCGCAGCTCATGTTCATCGGCGAAGCGCCGGGACGCGACGAAGACTTGAAGGGCGAACCCTTCGTCGGCCGCGCGGGTCAATTGCTCACGAAGATGATCGACGCGATGGGATTAAGCCGCGCCCAAGTCTACATCGCAAACATCGTCAAATGCCGCCCGCCCGATAACCGCTATCCGGAAGACGACGAAGTCGAGACCTGTCAGCCTTTCTTGATGCGGCAGATCGAGGCCATCCGCCCGAAAGTGATCATTTCCTTGGGAAACCTCGCGACGCAGACCTTGCTTCAGACCAAGACCGGCATCACGGCCCTACACGGGACTTTTAGGGATTTCCACGGGTCTCAGCTGATGCCGACCTACCATCCGGCCTTCCTGCTCCGGAATCCCAACATGAAAAAACCCTGTTGGGAGGATCTGCAGAAGGTCATGGAATTTTTGGGATTGAAAAAGAAGGCGTCTTAAATCTCATGCCCTTTTGGCGTTCACGACCGCGATCGTGAGCTCGACCGCCATCGTCTGCAGGAAACGGATTTCTTCCATCGAAAACGCATCGATCGACTGCCGGAAAAGATTCAACACGCCCACGACTTTCTTTTTGAACACCAACGGCAACGCCAAAAACGACCCGTCTTCCCGCTTCTGCCCCTTATAATGAAGGTACTCCGCGCTGCGCGTGGTGTCCGGGATGTAAATCATCTCGCCATTCGTGAGCACACGGCCGCTGATGCCTTCCCCCGCGCCGAACGTCATTCCTAAGACGCCCTGTTTATCCGCGAATCCGTGCGCTGACTTGACCACGAGGCGCGAAGTCGTTTCGTCGAAAATCAAGAGTGCGAACTCCTGCACACCGAGATTCCCCACGAGGAAAGCTTCGGTCAGGCCGCAAAGTTCCGAGAGGTCCAAGGTCGAACTGACGTGTTGAGAGAATTCATGCAGAAGCGATAATTCCTTCACGCGCGCTTCGAGGTCTTTATTGGTCTTTTCGATGATACGCGACTTCTCTTCGAGGGCGGCCTTGAAGGCCAGGTCGCGCTGGGCCGCATCAAGTCGGCGTTCGGTATCAATCTTAAACGCGTCGATCGTCGTCATGCGTTCCAAGAGATGATTGAAGCTCCGCGACAGACGTCCGATGACATCGTCGCCTTCCACGGGCGCGCGCACCAAAAAATCCTTGGCCGGCGCCTCTTCCATGACCTTCATGAGGCGGCTCAAAGGCCGGTCGACGAACCAATGCGTCAGCGCGATCAAGATCGCCGAAACCGCACCGGTCAGGGTAATCGCCAGGATGCCGAAATAAAAAGGACGGTTGATTTTCGAGACGAGGTAGGCTGAACCCGGCAGGAAAACACCCCAGCCCGCCCAAGACAACCACGACAAAAGAATGAAGGCGATTCCCAAACTCGCCACCAACGACAGCTTCATACCGACGGAAAAACGCCTCAAAGACATTCAACGACTATGCATCGAAAATTTTCTAGAATTCCAGGAATTACTGACTAAGAACCTTAAAAATGTTCTTCCTCTTCGCCGCCGTCGCCTGCACCCTAGCTTCCTGTGCCGGCGTCTCAAACGTCCCGCCGCGCGGCGAGACCATGCGCGTCGCCATCGTCGAAAAAAATAAGCCTCTTCAGACATCCGAACCATCCACGCCGCACGACCTTCATGAAGTGCCGCTAGAACAATACGTCGCCGGCGTCCTCGACCGCGAAGTACGCGGAGACTGGCCCCTGGAAGCCTTAAAAGCGCAAGCCGTCGCCACGAGGACTTACGCGCTCTACCGAAAAGACAATCCACGCCACGCGACCTTCGACGTCTTTTCCGACACGACCGACCAGGTTTTCGAAAAAAAACGGAATTACCCGCCTGCGATCGTGAAAGCCGTCCTCGAGACCGAAGGCCAAGTCCTCACGTCCGAGGGAAAAATCATGCAGGCCTTTTTCCACAGTTGCTGCGGCGGGCGCAGTGAGCGCGCCGACCGCGTCTGGCGCGGAGTCACCGGGGTAAACGCCCCGCCCCTCCTCCAGATTCACGACGACCCTTATTGCAAGAGCTGCCCTCCCGCGCATTGGGCTTACCGCCTCAAGCACGGCGAACTCGTTTCATCGCTCAAATCCGCCGGTTTCGCCGTCGACGACGATGCAGTCTTCGCCACCGGAGCGCGCGAGGAATCCGGACGGGCCTCCGAGATCTTGGTGACGAGCGGCCGCGGACGCATCGTGATTCCCGCGACCGACGTGCGACGTGTCGTCGGGTATGAAAAAATCAAGAGCACTTTCTTCGACGTAACCACGCCCCCCACCGCGGGCGACATCGTCTTCGAAGGCCGCGGCTCAGGCCACGGCGTGGGGCTCTGTCAATGGGGCGCCAAAGCCATGGCCGACTCCGGAATCAAATATCAGGACATCCTGAATTTTTATTATCCCGGCGCCGCGATGGTCGCCTCTGACACGGTCGAAAGCACCAAAAGACTCTCTCACGCGGACGGAAACAAAATTCGTCCCGAAGACTTTCTCAAAGGATCGGGCGATGACCTTTTACGCTGAAACTGCCGACCTCTCCCTCTACGATTATCCGTTTCCGAAAGACTTGGTGGCCCAACATCCGCCCGCGGATCGCGAAGACGCGAAAATGATGGTGCTGGATCGATCAACCCGGTCCTGGACGCATCATGGGTTTCGGGAATTCTCGAATTTTCTGCGCACCGGAGATCTCTTAATTTTGAATAACGCTCAAGCCGACTTGGTCGACATGGGCGGCCGCCTCGTCCCCGCCTTGCCGCCCTACATCAAGCGCAAAAAGCCCGAAGACTTTACCCCGGAGGATTTCGAGCGTTACCGATCCGTCTACGCCTCGGCCCCAGGCTCGAAAGCGGCCCCGACCGCCGGTTTTCATTTCAACGACTCCACGCTCGCGTCCCTCCGCGAGAAAGGCATCGAAATCCGCTTTTTGACCCTGCACGTCAGCCACGACACGTTCAAACCGATCCGGGCGACGAATATCTTAGAACATCCCATGCACGGCGAAACCTACGAAATCCCCACAGAAACCTTGGCCGCCATCGAAAAAGCGAAGGTCGAAAATCGACGCGTCGTCGCCGTCGGCACGACCAGCGTGCGGGCATTGGAGTCTTGGGCCCTGAACCGTACGGTTCAGGGCGCGGCACAAACTCGTTTGTTCATTACTCCTGGTTATCGATTTCAGGTCGTCGATGCGATGCTGACTAACTTCCATCGCCCCCGCTCGACCGTCTTGGTACTCGTCAGCGCCTTCGCCGCGGACAACGGCGGTGGCGGACGCGAGCTGATCTTAAGTGCCTATGCCGACGCGCTGCGTGAGTGTTACCGCCTGTTCTCTTACGGCGACTGCATGCTGATCGTGTGAGCTCTCAAAAAACTCATAGACTTAAAAACATTTGTGTGTTTATATGCTTATGTGCAAACTCGTCTCACGTTAGACCTTCAAGACGTTCAACTGACGACTCTACTCCGGCTGGAGGCCGCGCGGCAGAACAAAGGGCTGAGGGATATCGTCGTCGAGGCTCTGCGGAGCTACCTATCGGATCGCCGCGAAAATCAGGCGGTATTGAAGCTTTCGGAAAAAGCCTTCGAGGAATGGGACAATCCCCTGGATGCCGCCTATGACAAATTCTCCCGGTGACATCGTCGTCGTCCCCTTTCCCTTCGCCGACCTACACACTTCCAAAAAACGCCCGGCTCTTGTTTTGAATAGCGTACACTCGAAAACCTTACCGGACTTAATCACCATCGCCATGATCACCAGCCAAATCGACGCGGAAAAAATCCCAGGCGACTGCTTCTTGTCCGACTGGTCCGGCGCAGGACTCCTCCACCCTTCCAAAATACGCCTCTCAAAGCTGGCTACGATCGAACCCTCCTTGATCGTC
>JBPOJN010000038.1:0-51809 GCA_052033505.1 Myxococcota bacterium
GTGATCCCGCCCACCGATGGATACATCTTGCCACGCCCTTCGCGCGTGACTTCGAGTCCGAAGCAAAGCGGCGGACTAGGGGAGCCTTGCAGAGCGAAGGCCACGAGTTGGGAGGCGTTGGTTTTGAGCATGCGGTTCACTTACGCATTAAATAGGGGAGGTTCAATAATTTTTACCGCGTCCCCAATGTCCCACGTTGATTCGCTGACGTTCCGGTCTTTAAAAAAAATCGTGAAAGTCGTCTTTGACACATTATAGGAAAAAGGGTTGTGAGTGCGGAGTCTTTACGCCTATGGACGCAACCGAGCTTAAAAAATTCGTGCAAAAAGGCTTCGACGAGGCTTCCGTCGGCTACGACAAGCCAGCCATGCGCTTTTTTGACAACAGCGCCCGTCATTTGGTGTCTTGTCTGTCCTTCCGGGGCGACGAGCGCGTCTTGGATGTCGCTACGGGAACGGGAAAGATCGCTCTCGAGTTGGCCAGGCGTCTGGATCGAGGACACGTGACGGGGGTTGATTTATCCGAAGGCATGCTTCGCCGCGCTCGAGAGAAGGCAGGGGATAATACGCGTACGACGTGGCGATGCCTGGATGTTCTCGAGGCTGATTTTCCAGAGCATTCCTTTGACGGCATGTGTTGCGGATTTGGCGTCTTCTTTTGGCCAGACATGGCGGCAGCTCTTCGTAAATTGTTGGCGTCCGTCAAGCCCGGCGGCTTTTTCGCCATGACCAGCTTCGCGGACGGCTCCTTCATGCCTCAGTCGGATTTGTGCCTAAAAACGTTTCAACGCTACGGCGTCAAACCTCCCGAAACCTACACCTGGCATCGGCTGGATTCGCCCGGCAAACACCGGGACTTGCTCGTAGCCGTCGGGTTGGAGGCTATCGAGTCGCATGTGAAGCCGATGGGTTATTATCTCTCGAGTTCCGAAGATTGGTGGGACTTGGTCACCTACACGGGTTTCCGCAGTCTGCTTACCCAACTGGCGCCGGATCAGGTCGAACGTTACCGCACGGAACATCTGAAAGAAATCGCGGCCACGGCCGACGATAAGGGCATTTATCTATACGTCGACGTGATCTTCACGCAAGCGCGGGTTCCTGAACCTCAGCGTGAGACTTCGTAAGTTTCGCGATGTCGAGTTTCTGGATTATTTGATGTTTTTTCCGATGCGATCCGCAACGACGGCGCGGACTTCAGGTTTTAGACTTTTTTAATTTTTTAAAACCATACTCTCTGCGGAATTGCTTGAGGATGCGTACCCGTTCCGTGGGTTCTAACAAGCCGGCCAAAGGTGAGACCTGCCTCATGTCGCGCGCTGTCATGCCGGGATCAAGAAAATAGAAAATCAATTCCTCGATGGGAAGATTCAACCAATCGCGCCAACGTTTGAAGAGGAGTTTCGCCTCAGGATGACCTTTGGTCATTTTCTCCAAAGTTCTTTTGGCCCGTTCGATTGAGGCGACGTGATCTTTCCTTAGAATATTTGCGATGGCGCGATGGTAGCTCAAGCTCCGGCGATCTTCTCTCGTCAATCGCGGGGCATACGTCACGACCAACTCGAGGCCTAGAGACTCGGCTAATCGCTCCAACGTTGCAATCGTTGGCGATTTGGCTCCCGATTCGTATTGGGCAATCGTCGGTTGGGAGGTGCCTGCCAAGTTCGCTAGGCCTTTTTGAGTCACACTGGCTTCGGAGCGTAACAAGGAAACAGGGTTCATAGAGCAGGAATATATCTGATCAGATATATTATGTCAATGTGAGCATGGGTTCTATTTTCAAAGACTTTGACGCGTACACTTTTGCTGAGCGCCACTTACATTTTGGCAAAATCATTCACTCGCTGCGCATACGTAAATCGACAATTCGCAAAAGATGACTGGCTAGCAAGAGCATCTCAATGGCTTCTTCAGGCTTCGTGTTTGCGTGTCTGTGACTCGAGGGATTCTTATATAGGCCTATAGCTCCAGCAAATAAATGGGCTACCGCATCTCTTTCCGATGCAGGAATTGTCTGATCAGTAAGTGGGCCATTCGTCTTATGGAAAGCTTTTCGCATAAGATCCGTACCCAAATCTTCAGCCGCGAACTTTCCTGCATTGCGGACTGATACTTCTACTTCCTTAAATGCCTGAAACACTGCTGTTTCATACTCTCCACGAATAAACGTAGCCCAAGCTTTTGTAGCGAGAGTAGGATGAAGCAATTTCTTAGGCAAAATATTAGCTTTTTTAAAAGCGTCCAGATCAAGATGGCCTTTAAGTTTCTCTCCGCGTCCCGTGATAAATATCCATGCACCGTCTTGGCCAGGAGTGGGTGCTAGAAAGCCTTCCCTTTCGAGCCAAACCCAAGCTTCCATTAACGCTCGACCTATCTCTTCCCATTGTTCTCTTGGATACTCCTGAGCGCACGAAAGTCCAAAATTGTAACGGTTCAAATTATTTTTATCGGGACGAGAGTTTAGATATTCGAGAAGGTACCCTGCTAACTCCTCAGGCTCTAATGCAAGAAGCATGGCGGGATCGGTCAGAATGTCTTTGATTGAGGGCATATCTTGCCTAATCCAATATAGGTATTGGTACAGATAAGTCAGAGAAACATTGTTTCAAAGCTTTCATTCGTTGGCTGTAATTCATTTTTTGGAATCAAGCCGCGTCTCTCACCCTGACTTCCGCTTGAAGATGTGCGGCCTCGGCCAGGCGGAGGACTCGATCGATCGTCACCCTTTGGAGACTCCCGGAAAGTATGCCGGTCACGGCACTCCGGGGGAGTCCGGAGCGTTGAGAGAGTTCCAGATGGGTGAATTGATGCTTACTGACCGCTTTGAGAATCGCCGTAATCAATTGCGCCTTGATGACCGCTTCCATGCCGCGCGCGGGTGGGATGTTCAGTGTTTTTGAAAGTACGGCGCTCGATAATTTATGCTTCACGGATCACCTCCTGTAATCGCTTCTTTGCTATCTGCAGACTCTGCCAAGGAGTCTCCTGCGTTTTCTTCTTGAACGCATGCAAGACATGAATCCTTCCGGCTCCCGCCAAGTAATAAACAACCCGATAGATTCCGGATCGATCTCGAAACCTCAACTCATGCACGCCACGGCCGATACTCGGCATCGGCCGTGAAAGCGGCATCGACAAGAGATGGCCTTCTTGAAGACGCGCTAAGGCGTCCGCCAAGTCGGCTCTGATCTCTTCTGGAAACTCGGAGAGTTCCTTGCGGCATCGTTCGAGTAAATGAATCATTCATTCTCCTAATGTCTCATATGTAAGACTTCTCGGTCAAGCTTGCAGCAGCACGGATGGGGACTTAAGCAATTGGCACGCCAATGCTTTTCAGCCGTAAAATGAGAAAAGATAGGATGGAAAAAGAGTATGAGGGTTCGAAAGTCGGACGGCAGAATCCGATTTTGTATCGTCGATAAAAAATAGACTATTCCTTCGCTTTCATAAGAAAAAATAATAGAAGGCGAAACGCGGATGGCCAAAAAAGATCAAAATTTTAAGCAGTCCGATAGCGCTATGGTCGCTTATGGCGTTTATGGGGCGGTCGGGTTCCAGCTCGCGGGGGCGGTGATCGGCGGGTTGTTATTGGGGAACTGGCTCGATCATAAATATGGGACCGAACCTTGGCTCGCTCTCGTGGGGCTCATGATCGGGTGCGTGGGTGGGTTTTATAATCTGATCCGTCTGCTGACCTGGCATCAAGACCGCAAAGAGAAGAAAGCAGAGGCGCCCCGTGACGCCGTTTAACCTCTGGCAGAGCGCTTTGGTGGGCGTAGGGTTCGGGGCGGCGAACCTGTGGCTGCTGTCCCGCATCGTCGCAGGGCTCACGAACGCCGAGTCCGTGCGGAAGTGGAAAATCGCGGTCTATTTCGTTGTGAAAATGGCCTTGATCTTCCTGATAATCGGCTTGCTTCTGAAAAACTCGTATGTTACCCCGCTGCCGTTTTTAGGCGGTTTCACGTTCAGTCTCGTCGCCGGAATTCTGGCGAAAATGTTTTTAAGGTCGGAGAAAAACCATGTCCCACTTTAGCTGGTTCGGTTGGTTAAGCCACGAGAGGATCGATCATCACATGCTGCACGTCTGGCATGCGGGTTTGGTCGTCCTTTTGATCGTGATCGCGAGCCTACTCGTCGCGCGCAAGCTGCGCCGTACTGAAGAGCGCATGGTGCCGGAAGCGAAGATGACGTTGACGAACCTTTTCGAGTTCGCGGTCGAAGGTCTTTTGGGTCTGATGGAAGGCATCGTGGGCCCCGACGCTAAGAAGTATTTTCCCCTCATCGGCGCGGTCTTCATCTATATCTTCTTAAGCAACGCCCTGGGACTGATCCCCGGATTCCTGCCGCCGACCGATAACATCAACACCAACGCGGCCGTCGCTCTGACCGTCTTCATCTATTATAACGTCATGGGTATCCGTGCCCACGGTATCGTGGGGTACCTGAAGCATTTCATGGGACCCATCCTGTGGTTGGGGCCGCTCGTCGCGGTGATCGAGGTCATCGGTCACGTCGTACGTCCCGTGTCCCTCTCTTTGCGTCTCTTCGGAAACATCACCGGCGACCACTTGGTCCTCGGGATTTTTTCCGGCCTGACGCCTTTACTCGTCCCCGTTGTTTTTTTAGCCCTCGGGCTCTTTGTCTCTTTTATTCAGGCGTTCGTCTTCAGCCTGCTCTCCACGATCTATATCGGTCTGGCGACGGCGCATGAAGAAGGCCATGATCATGCTCACGAGCAGGGTCACGGTCATACCAACGATCATCACTGAATAAGGCGATAAATTTCCCGTCTCCGCTTTTAGCGGACCGGATGTCTACACACGCAGGACGTGTACGAGGGACTTCTCAAAGAAAGGAGTAAACATCTTATGAAAAAAATCATTTCATGGATTTCCGCCTTCGCCTCGATGCTGGTCGTCACGGGCGTTGCTTTTGCGGAAGGTGCCGAAACGGCAGCCGCCGCCTCCGGTGACGGTCATCTGAAGTCGATCTTGGCCATGAGCGCCGGTCTCGCGATCGCGATCGCCGCTTTCGGCGGTGCGATCAGCCAGAGTAAAGCGGCCGTCGCGGCCCTGGAAGGCATCGCCCGCAACCCGGGCGCGGCCGGCAAGATCCAGACCCCGATGATCATCGCCTTGGCGCTGATCGAATCCCTAGTCATTTACGCGTTGGTTATCGCGTTCATGCTTCAAGGTAAGATCTAAGCACTTCGCGTTTGAAAACGAAAAAGCCCTGTACCGTCACGGTGCAGGGCTTTTTTTATGTCCGCAGTTTAAGTGAAGTTTAGAAAACGATTTCGCGTACCGACTCGCGGGCCATCAGGAACACGTCCGAAGGCAGGATGCCGAGATAGAGGACCAAGAAGAGCCCGACGAAGATCACGATCAAGAGCGAATACGAAAGCGGCGGAAGTTTGTAAGAGCGCTCTTCGCGGAAATACATCGCGATGATGGGGCCTAGGTAATAATAGGCCGAGATCACGCTGTTCAAGACGCCCAAGATGACGAGGTTAATCAAGCCCGCTTCGACCGCCGCCGAGAAGAGATAGAATTTCCCCATGAATCCGGCCATCGGCGGCATGCCCATTAGAGAGAAGAGGAAGATGCTCAAAGCCGCCGCGAGGAAAGGGTGTTTTTTCGCGAGCCCGTCGTAGTCCGTGATCTCGTCCGCGTCGTCACCCCGGCGCCCGACCGCGATCACGACCGCAAAGGCACCGATCGTCATCAACGAATACACGAAAAGATAGAAAAGCACGGCGCCCAAGGGAGATTCGCCGAGCGTATTGCCTTGAACCGCTGCAGTGACTCCGACCAACGCATAGCCCGCATGCGCGATGGAGGAATAAGCCAGCATGCGTTTGATATTGCTCTGGCGCAAGGCCACGAGATTGCCCACGGTCATCGTGAGCGCGGATAAGGTCCAAAGGATAGGTACCCACGGGATCTGCGGGATGTGGCCCAAGGCTAAAACGATGCGGATCAGCGCCGCGAAGCCCGCGGCCTTCACGACCGCAGCCATATAGGCCGTGATCGAGGTCGGCGCGCCTTCATACACGTCCGGGGACCAGAGATGGAACGGAACCGCCGCGATCTTGAACCCAACCCCGATCAAGAGCAGGGCCACGGAGAAAAACACCAAGGTTTCAGAAGCTGGCGGCAGCGAGATTTGTTTCATGGCTTCAAAGGAAGTCGCGCCCGCGGCCCCGTACATGAGAGCGATGCCGTAAAGCAGGAACCCCGAAGCGATCGATCCCATGATGAAGTATTTGAGCGAAGCTTCGTAAGACTTTGCGGACCTTTTGAGTCCCGACAGGATGTAGACCGAGAGCGACATGATCTCCAAGCCTAAGAAAAGCAGTATCAGGTCGGAGGCGTGCACCAAGATCATCGCGCCCGCGGTCGCGAACAGCATTAGCGCGTAATATTCGCCTTCGTGGATGTTTTCCTGGGCGACGTAGTCTTTCGAAATCACCAAGGTTAAGAGCGTCGCGGCCAAAAAAATCAGGTCAAACGTATAGGCCAGACGGTCAAACGTCATCATCGCCATGCCGAGCGACGAGCCGGCGGCCCAGCCTTGCAGCGTGATCGCGAACGCCGCGACGACGCCTAAGAGGCTTAAAAACAAAGAAATTCCCTGGGATTTCTTGAGGAATGCCGACAGCAGCACGACCAAAAGTCCCGTGCCCAAGAGAATCAACAACGGCAGGCTCAAACGCGCCAAGATCAAGTAATTCGCGGCATCCGTCATGGCGTCTCCGTGGGGTTAGAAAGGGAGAGATCCATTCTTTGCAAGATCGGACGCACGGCGGCTTCCATGGTTTTCGTTAAGAACCCAGGTGCTACGCCGATCCAGAAAATCAAGACCACCAGCGGCATCATCAAGGCGACCTCGCGGAAGCTCAAATCTTTCAGGCCTTTGTTTTCTTCATGCGTAACGGGACCGAAGAAGACTTTCTTGAACATCCACAGCATCGCCGCGGCCCCGAGCACGACGCCCAGAGATGCGAAGGCAGTCAGAAGAGGGTGAAGCTTGAACGATCCCAAAAGAATCAGGAACTCGCCGGTAAATCCGTTAGTGAGCGGCAATGCGATCGAAGAGCACGTGACGACCAAGAACAGCACCGTATAGACCGGCATGACGTGCGCGAGGCCGCCGAAGGCCGCGATCGCGCGCGTATGGCGCCGCTCGTAGATCATGCCGACGAGCAGGAAGAGCGCTCCCGTGGATACGCCGTGATTGACCATCTGAAGCACTGCTCCCGTCGTGCCTTGCGTCGTGCCTGAAAAAATCCCCAAGACCACGAAGCCCATGTGGGCGACAGAGGTGTAAGCGATCAACTTCTTCAAGTCCGGCTGGACCATCGCGACTAACGATCCATAAATGATACCGATCACGGCCAATACCAAGATCCAAGGCCCGTAAACGGCCGCGGCTCCCGGAAACAAAGGCAGGGCGATCCGCAAAAAGCCGTAAGCACCCATTTTCAGGAGAATCCCGGCCAAGAGCACGCTGCCCCCGGTAGGCGCCTCGACGTGCGCGTCCGGAAGCCATGTGTGAAACGGAAACAGCGGCACTTTGATCGCGAAGGCCAGGGCGAACGCGGCGAAAAGGTACATTTGCGTCGCGACCGGCAGCGTCAAGGCGGTCAAATCCTGCAGGTAGAAAGTCTTCCCGCCTGCGAAATACAGATACAGGATCGCGGCCAGCATCGGCAGGCTGCCCACCATCGTATAGAGCACGAATTTGATCGCCGCATAGATACGCCGCTCGCCACCCCAGCCGCCGATCAGGAAATACATCGGGATCAAGACCGCTTCCCAGAAGACGTAGAAGAGGAAGAGATCCACGGCGCAAAAAACGCCGATCATGCCGGTTTCCAGCATTGCTAGCAGGATCAAAAAGCCGCGGATTTTCCCGGAATATTCGTGCCAAGATTGCAGGATGACCAGCGGCACCGAAAGCGTGGCGAGTACGATCAGGGGCAAGCTGATACCGTCGACGCCCACGCGGTAGTTGGCGTTCAGGCCTTTCAGCCAGGGCACGGCTTCCTGGAATTGAAGTTCCCCGTTCGCCGGAAGTTTTACGAAAAGTAACGCCGCGAGCAGGAACGGAATCAACGAGAACAAAAACGCCGCGACCCTCAAGGCCTTTTCCTTCGAGGCCGGGATCAAGGCGAGCGGCACGAGGGCGCACAAAGGACTGAAGATCAATGCGGTCAAGAGATGCGATGTCATCGGAGCACCAACGCGCCGATCAGGACGACGGCCCCGATACCGAAGATCACGATATACGTCTGAAGAACGCCCGAAGACATGAGTCCCAGCGCGCGTCCCACGAGTCCCATGGTCTGCGCGGAACCTTCGACGAAGAGCCCGTCGATGGCGGTCTTATCGACGCCTTTCCAGAGGATTTTTTCCGAGATCCAGAGAAGCGGACGCACGATCACGGCGCGGTAGATTTCGTCGATGTAGAATTTTTCGGTCAAAAGCTTATGGAGTCCTGAGAAGATCTTTTTGGATTTCCAGGCTTCGACGGTTTTCAGTCTCTGTGAATACAAGATGTTCGCGATCAGGCTTAAATGGAAAACCCAGAGTAACGTAATGACGGTCAATAACAGTTCCTTGCCGTGACCAGCCGCTTCGAGCTTTTCATAAAAAGACTCATAGGGAAACAGGGGTGCGAACCAGTGCAGGAAATGATCGTGGCCTTTGAGCGACTCCGGAATCCCGATCCAGCCTCCGACGACGGCCAAGATTCCTAGAACAACCAACGGAAACGTCATCGACGTCGGCGACTCGTGCGCGTGACGGTAGGCGTGTTGATCGCGCGGAGCGCCGAAGAAGACCGCCGCGAGCAGGCGGTTCATGTAAAACGCCGTGATCCCGGACGTTAAAAATCCCACTCCCCAGAGAATCGTATGTCCCGTCGCGAATCCCTGCCAAAGGATGGCGTCTTTCGAGAAGAATCCCGCAAACGGCGCGATGCCTGAAATCGCCAGGACGGAAAGAGCAAAGGTCAAAAACGTCACTGGCATTTTTTTGCGCAGGCCGCCCATCTTCCAAATGTTTTGCTCGCCGTGAAGCGAGTGGATCACCGATCCGGATCCTAGGAAGAGACAGGCCTTGAAGAACGCATGCGTCATGAGGTGAAAGATCGCCGCCGAAAACGCGCCGACGCCGACCGCGAAAAACATATAACCCAACTGGCTCACGGTCGAATACGCCAGGACTTTTTTGATGTCGCTTTGAACCAAGGCGATCAAGGCTGCGAAGAGCGCCGTCGACATGCCGACTACGGCTACGACCTGCATGGCTGTCGGTGAGAGCGTGAAGAGGAAATTCAGCCGCGCGATCATGTAAACACCGGCGGTCACCATGGTCGCCGCATGGATCAAGGCCGAGACTGGCGTCGGGCCCGCCATTGCATCCGGGAGCCAGACGTAGAGGGGGATCTGGGCCGACTTGCCCGTGGCCCCCACGAACAGAAGCAGGCAGACCGGCGTCGCGATCACGAGGAGCTCGCCTTTGTAGCGCGCCAACGCTTCGAAGCTTAAAAGCCCCTCGGGCGCCGACAGTCCTTTGGAAGACAGGTGGGCATAGATCAGAAACATCGCGAGCAGGAAGCCGATGTCGCCGATGCGGTTCACGACGAAGGCCTTCATGCCGGCCGCGGCCTTCGCCGGGTCGTCGAACCAGAAGCCGATCAAGAGATAAGAGCAAATACCGACGCCTTCCCAGCCCACGAACATCAGGGGCAGGCTCGCGCCCAAGACCAGCACCAACATCGCGAAGAGGAAGAGATTTAAATAAACGAAGTAGCGCGCGAAGCCCTTGTCCTCGGACATGTAGCCCACAGAGTAGATATGGATCAGCGATCCGACGCCGGTGACGACCATCGACATCAGGAGCGAGAGCCGGTCGATCTTGAACGACAGAGGCACGGTGAAATCCCCGACCGAGAACCAATTCGCGAGGGGCGGCGTGTCGATGCCGGTCGCGGGGTCTTTGGCCAGGAAGTAGAAGTAAACCGTCAGGGCGAATGACAAGACCGGCATCAGGATCGCGATCACGGCGACCAAGGCCTTCGGGATCGGTCCGCGTCCGCCGCGCACCGAAAGCGCGATGCAGCCGTTCACCATGGCCCCGAAAAGAGGCAGGCCCGGGATCAGGGCGGCGAGCGTTCCAAGTGAAATACCGAAGAGCAGTCCTTGCATAAAAATGTATCGTTATCCTTTGAGGAAACGGATCTGGGTCAAATCGATCGTTTCTTGTTTCTTAAAGACCGCCATGATGATGGCGAGACCGACGGCCACTTCGGCGGCCGCGAGCGCCATCACGAAAAAAGCCATGACCTGGCCGTTTAAGCCCCCGTGATGCCGGGCGAATCCGACGAAGGCCAAATTCGAAGCGTTCAGCATGAGTTCGATCGACATGAAGATCGCGAGCGCATTGCGTCGCGTGGCCACACCCACGACGCCGATCGTGAAGAGCAGCGCGCTCAAAAGTAGGATGTGTCCGAGAGGGATCACGCCTGTTCCTCCCGGGAGAGTACGACTGCGCCCAAGACCGCGACCAACAGCAGGAAGGAAACGAGTTCGAACGGCACGAGGTATTCGGAGAAAAGCAGGCGGCCGATGTCGTGGAGGTTGCCCTGAGGGACGTTTTCCGCCGCCGGCGACGCCGTGAACGCGAGGAGCTTGATCGTGAACAAGGCCAGCAGGCACGCGCCCACGAGAAAGCCCGCGACGCTCGTGAAAGACGTCTTCAGTTTTTGCAGCGAAGCCTGTCCTAGGTTCATGAGCATGATGACGAACACGAAGAGCACCATGACCGCGCCCGCGTATACTAAGACTTGCATGACCGCGAGGAAGTGCGCGTTCAACAGCGCGAAGACGCACGCCATGCCGAAGAGCGAGACGACCAGGGCGATCGCCGAAGAGAGCATGTTCCGCATGGCAATGACGGCCACCGCCCCCGCAACCGTAACCCCGGCGAAAATGTAGAAAAAAATCAATTCCATGACGGAGAAAAGTGCGCGGTTTGTAACGTGGGGGGACGGGGCAAGCAAGATTTTTCGGCTAAGGAAAAGAGTCGATGGTTTCTACAAGAAGGATTTTTCGCGCGCGCACGACGCCCGGTATTTTTGAGCCAGCAAACCGCTATGGAAGTCGTTCGATTTTTTGCGGATTTTCTTTTCCGTTTTCAGGTCCTCGAGAGTCAGCCGTTGCGGCATCCCCCAGTGGAAGGCGACCTTGGTCGGTAGAAAGAAGGGAAGCTTTGGGATCACCAGGTAGGGATAGTTGATGACCGGTTTGATGAGGTAGTCCATGAGTAGCCGGTTTTTGACGACCCAGACCTTCATCGAGTTTTCTAGGCCCGAATGCGCGACGGGCACGATCGTGATGTGTTTCTTGCGCGTTTTCTGCAGGTAGAGCTTCGCCATCCTTAAAAATCCCCGGTGAAACGGCGTCACGCGGTCGTGATTGACGAATCCGCCGATGAAATCCATGCCTTCCGGGAATACTAAAACGGGTTTCTTGCGCAAAGCCTCGGCCCCCGACTCGATCGAGATCGGCAGGCACTGGCAGCTGCGGAAAAATTCGCGAACCATGGGAATTTTGAAGGCCTCGCGGAAGATCAGCGTGGAGACCCTCTTCTTCGTGCGTTGCAGTACGAAATAATTGATCAGGAGACCTTCCACGGTCGTGGCGTGATTACTGATGAGAAGAACCGGCTCTTTTTTCAGGGCTGCGACCGCTTCGTCGACGTAACCGTGATGCGTGACGCGGTGATAGTAGTCGTTCACGTAACGCAGCCAGCATGCATGAGCGGCATACCGTTCATCGGTCATGGGTCGGTCGTTGTAATGGAAGGAAAGGAGGCTTTTGAGCGAGTCGAGTAGCAAAGTACGGGCAGTTTACTGCCCGGCGTATAAAAGGACAAGGCCCGTGACTAAAATATTGGCCAATGCCAGCGGCATCATGCCTTTCCAGCCGAAGGACATGAGCTGATCGTAGCGGAAGCGCGGGACGGTCCAACGTACCCAGATGAAAAAGAAGCAGCAAAAGAAGACTTTCGCCAAGAACGTCACGACCTGGACCGCTGCCGCGAAGACGGGGCCCGCCCAAGCCGGCAGGTTCGCGAAGATGTCCCAGCGCAGGAAGATCAGGCCTCCGAGCGCGAGTCCAACGAGGATGGCCGGTATCCCTAAGACCAAGACCTCGAAGCGGCGAGCGTCCCGGTATTTTTTGGGATATTTTTTCGGACGGAACTGGGACGCCAAGAAAACACCGGCGACCACCGAAAAAGCCGCGATCCCGATGCCCGCGTATTTCAAATATTCCGAGACGTTCGAGATCATGTCCTGAGTGCTTAAAAAAGGCACCTGCCAACCGCCGAAGAAGAGCGAGACGATGGCGGCGGAGGCCACGACGATGGCCGTGTATTCCCCCATGAAGAAGAACGCGAATTTCATCGACGAATACTCGACGTGATAGCCGGCCACGAGCTCGGATTCGCCTTCGGGAAGGTCGAAAGGTGTGCGATTGGTTTCGGCGAAGGACGCGATCAAGAACAAGAGAAACGCCAGAGGCTGCCGCACGACGTTCCAAGACCAGGGATTTTCACCCTGATAGCGAACGATGTCGTTCAAATCCACCGAGCCCGCCAGCATGAAGAGGCTCACGACCGCGAGTCCGAACGTGATCTCGTAGCTGATCATCTGCGAGGAGGCCCGGAGTCCCCCTAGGAAGGAATACTTATTATTCGAGGACCAACCTGCCAGCATGATGCCGTAGACCGCGAGCGACGCGATCGAAAACGTATAGAGGATGCCGGCGTTCAAGTCGGAAACGCGCAAAGACGTCACGAAATTCCCGATTTTCAGGTCGTCGCCGAACGGGATTACGGCCGCCGTGACCAGGTAGGTCGTCAGCGGGATGAGCGGTGCCAAAATGAAATAGAAACGGTTCGCGCCCTTCGGAAAAAATTCTTCTTTGGTGATAAGTTTCACGACGTCGGCAAAATTATGGATCATGCCGCCCAAGCGGATGCCGAAGATGTTCGCGCGGTTCGGTCCCCGCCGGTCTTGGAAGTAAGCCGCGCCTTTGCGCTCGAGCCAGATCAAAACCGGGATGAAGTTTAGTACGACCAATAAAACGACGACGACTTTGATGAGGGCGATCCCAAGCGACGTAAGAAGTTCCGGAGACATGATGGTGCCGGGGGTTACAAGATCGGGAATGAAAACACAAGAAATTGGGACGGTGAAACTTCAGTGATGGAAAATTCAAGCTTTCGAGTCGTTTTTCGCCTCGCTCATCAAATTTTCTACCACCCCCGGATCGGCGAGCGTCGAGGTATCCCCGACCTCTTCCGGTTTGCCTTCGGCGATTTTTCTTAAAATACGGCGCATGATTTTTCCGGACCGGGTTTTTGGGAGGGCGGGCGTGAATTGGATATGGTCGGGTTTGGCGATAGCGCCTAGTTCTTTGGCGACATGATGCTTGAGGGTTTCCGCGTCCGCAGAGACTCCTTCTTTCAATGTCACGAACGCATGGATGCCTTCGCCTTTGATCTCATGTGGAAAACCCACGACCGCGGCCTCGGCCACCGACGTGTGAGAGACCAGGGCGCTTTCAACCTCCGCGGTGCCGATGCGGTGACCCGAGACTTTCAAGACGTCATCCAAGCGTCCGACGATCCAGAAGTAACCATCCGCGTCCCGCCGCGCGCCGTCGCCGGCGAAGTAGACTCCGGGAAATTTCGAAAAGTAGGTTTCGCGGAAGCGTTCGTGATGTCCGTAGACCGTGCGCATGATGCCGGGCCAGGGGCGTTTGATCACGAGTGAGCCGCCTTCGTTCGCGCCGCATTCCGTGCCATCCTCGCGAAAGATCGCGGGCTCGACGCCGAAGAAAGGCAGTGTCGCGCAGCCGGGTTTCGTCGCCACCGCCCCCGGCAAGGGAGCGATCATCGTGGCCCCGGTTTCCGTCTGCCACCACGTGTCGATGATGGGACAGCGCTCGTCGCCCACGTGCTTGCGATACCACATCCAGGCTTCGGGATTGATCGGTTCGCCCACGCTCCCCAACAGCCGTAACGACGACAGATTGTGTTTTTTGACCCACGCTTCACCTTCGCGCATCAGCGAACGGATCGCCGTCGGTGCGGTGTAGAGCGTGGTGACTTTGTGTTTTTCAATGATTTCCCAAAGGCGGTCGGGGTGGGGATGATTCGGGATGCCTTCGAATAAAATTTGCGAAGCGCCGCACGCGAGAGGGCCGTAGACAAGATAGGTGTGCCCCGTGACCCATCCGATATCCGCCGTGCAGAAGAACAAATCTTCGGGTTTGTAGTCGAAATGGTAATAAAAACTCGTAGCCGCGTGGATCATGTAGCCGGCCGTCGTATGCAGGACGCCTTTGGGTTTCCCGGTCGAGCCGGACGTATAGAGAATGAAGAGTGGATCCTCCGCGTCGATTTCCGCGGGTGTGCAGTCGGGGGATTCCGAGAAAATCGCATCCGTCCAAAGTACGTCCCGTCCCGGCATCATCGTAACCGGGTCTCCCGTCCGTTTGACCACGAGACACGAAGCGACCGGTTTGCCGGCATTTGCGCAAGAGGTGAGAGCCGCGTCCGCTGTTTCCTTCAGCGGTATTTTTTTAGGTCCGCGGAATCCTCCGTCGGCCGTGATCAGGACCTTTGCGCCGCAGTCCAAGATGCGGTCTTTTAACGCTTCGGAAGAAAATCCGCCGAAGACGACGGAGTGCACCGCTCCGATTCGCGCGCAGGCGAGCATAGAGACGGGCAATTCCGACACCATGGGCAAGTAGATTGCGACGCGGTCGCCTTTTTTGACTCCGAGTTTTTTCAGGGCGTTCGCGGCGCGCCCGACTTCCTTGGAGAGCTCGCCGTAAGTGAGACGTTTCTCTTCTCCGTTGTTGCCGATCCACAGATAGGCCAAGCGGTCGTAGTTTGTATCCAGATGACGGTCGACCGCGTTCACGCAGAGATTGGTCTTGCTGCCTTCGAACCAGAAAGTTTCTATCTTGTCCTGCCAATCGTAAGATAAGACGGTGTCCCACTTCCGGAACCAGAAGAATTTTTCCGCGATCTCGCCCCAGAACCCTTCGGGATCCTTCAGCGAACGTTCATAAAGTTTTTTATATTCCTCGAGGCTGCGGACATGAGCCGATTTCTGGAAGTCTTCGGGCGGAGGGAAGATCCGGGATTCTTGGCTTAAAGCGTCGATCGATGAAGTCGCCATAAACTCTTTTTGTACTTCACCACTCTTCGGGATGGTCTCGTTCGTTTAAAGCCCGCCGAGCGGGGCTCCCTGAGGGCCTATTTTCGCGTAGTTTAAATCCTTAAAGGCGGAAACGGATTGGGCCAGTTCGGTAAACGCATGGGAAGCTTGTTCGTAGCGGATATTTTCGTGGCCCCACGCTTTGGCGAAGAGTGACATCCATCTCCACGCGGGGCGCGATTCTCCCGGCGCCTCGAAGGCTTCGTGAATGAGTTGGACCCGGCCTTGGCGGTTTGTGAAACTGCCTTCTTCCTCGGCCCACATCGACGTGGGGAAAATGAAATCGGCGTAATCCGTCTCGGGATTGTCATGAGAAGTAAACAGGACGACCGTGCGGTTCTTCTCGAATAACAGCGGCGAAAGGCCGTTTTTGCCCGCGAACGGAACGTCTCCGAGCACAAAGGCGACTTGATAGCGCTTGTCGTTCGTCCATTTCTTGAATCCCATCGCCTCGACGCCGGCGCGGTTCGGGTTTTTGTCGGGACTGATTAGGAAATCGTCTTGCGTGGGATTTTCGACTTCCTTCGCGTGATAAACGAAATCCGAGACGTTCAAGACGTCTTTTAAAAATTTACGAAAGGCAAAATTGGACTCGTTGCTGAATTGCGCAGACCCTATGCCTATGATGGAGGCAGGATTGACGCCTTCGATGGCTTTTTTGAGCGCCGCGATCGCGAGCTCGCTGCGCATTGACTCTTGGCGTCCGTCGATGGTCACTCGAGGTGTGCGGAGCCGCTTGTCCGCGTTGACCGGTTTATAGGTCGGACGGCCCTCGTCGCACATCCAGACTTGATTCACTTCGGTATTTTCGCGCGGCGTGAGACGGTAGGCGACGCCTTTGTTGTGGCTGATTTTCATATTGCAGCCGGTGGCGCAGCCCGTGCAGACGGAGTCGGTGGTTTTCAAGAACCAGACGCGTTGCTTGAACCTAAAATCGGAGCTGGTGAGCGCCCCGACCGGACAGATGTCCACGGTGTTGATGGAGTAGGGGTTCGATAATTCTTTTCCGGGATAGGTCGTAAGCTCGGTGTGATCGCCGCGCTGGCTGAAGCAAAGCTCGTCTTCGTGAGCGACTTCCTTGCAGAAGCGGATGCAACGCGAGCACAAGATACAGCGCTCCATGTCGAGCATGACGTTCGGGCCTAGGCGAATCGCTTTTTCTGTCCGGACTTTTTCCTCGTCCATGCGCGAGGCCTTGAGGTCGTGCTCCATGTAATATTTCTGGAGCTTGCATTCGCCGGCCTGGTCGCAGACGGGGCAGTCGATCGGGTGATTGACTAGGATAAATTCCAAGACCGACTGGCGGCCTTCGAGAACTTTGGGTGACTGCGTATGGACAACCATGCCGTCGGCGACTTTCGTATTGCACGCGATGGTGAGTTTCGGTTGCTTTTCGATCTCCACTAAACAGATGCGGCAGTTTCCGGCGATGGAGAGATTGGGATGGTAGCAATAAAAGGGGATGTTGCTGCCCACGAGCTTCGCGGCTTCGATCAAATTCATGCCCGCGGGCGCTTCGATTTCTTTTCCGTCAATGGTCAGCTTCGGCATGGGTGCGAGGGATAAAGTGGAATCTTTATCGAGTCAAGGATTGGGGATGTTCTTCCTGGGTAAAATCTGATTTATGTAGCACTACAAAAAGGTCATGACTTTTTTGTAGTGCTATGCAAACTAAAGGGATGCGTTATTTAGAGCCTAATACCGAGGAAACTTTGCGCAAAGAGCGCAGGATGGCCTTCATCGCCGGACCTCGCCAAGTCGGGAAAACGACGTTTGCGAAGAGCCTGCTCGAACCCGCCTCTCAGTCGTCCAGGGATTCCGATGAGTTTCCTTATTTCAATTGGGATTCCGAATCCGCACGACGAGCCATTCTCAAGCGACCCGAGGATTTTTGGAGACCCGAATCCGGATCGGCTCCTTCGCGCATCGTGCTAGACGAGATTCACAAATATCCCCGTTGGAAGCGTTTTTTGAAAGGACTCTTCGATACGCAGAGGGCCAAGGTCGAGATCATCGTCACCGGAAGCGGACGTTTAGACGTCTATCAAAAGGGCGGGGACTCGCTTTTCGGGCGGTATCATCTCTATCATCTCATGCCTTATTCCGTGGGTGAGTTGGCGGGTTCGAAGGTAAGGGAGCTATCGCCCGAAGCGTGTTTGAATCGCGTACGAGACTCTTCGGCGAGTTTTGAAAACGATTTACGGGCGATTTCACGCTTCGGAGGATTCCCAGAACCTCTTTTCGGAGGTGATGACGCCCGGCTGGTGCGTTGGCAGAACGATCATCGGCAATTGATTCTTCGGGAGGACTTGAGGGATCTCTCACAAATCCGCGAGATCGGATTGATCGAAAATATGATCCATCTGCTCCCCGAAAGGGTCGGGTCTCCGCTATCCGTCAACTCTTTGCGCGAAGATCTGGGCGTTAATTTTAAAACCGTGCAGAATTGGATCTCGGTGTTGGATCGTCTTTATTATCTTTTTACCTTAAAGCCCTATGCGGGCAAAATGGCGCGCGCCTTACGCCGCGAAGAAAAAGCTTATTTCTATGACTGGTCCGTCTTGGAAGATTCCTCGAAGCGTTTGGAAAATCTGGTCGCGCTTCATTTACTGAAGGCGTGCTTTTTTTGGACGGACGCGGGCCACGGGAATTTCGAGCTGCATTACGTGCGCGACAAGGAAAAAAGGGAGTGCGATTTTCTGGTCGTCAACAAACGGCGTCCGTTTCTCTTAGTCGAAGTAAAGCTTTCGGAGAAACAAATTGATCCGTCGCTCCCTTACTTTCAGGAAAAATTAAAGCCAGAGCATGCTTTTCAAGTCATCGGCGAAGCGCCGGCTAATTATCTTTCGGAAAAAGAAAATGGTCTTTTCGCCGTTTCCGCGAGCCGGTTTTTAGGGGCTTTGGTGTAAGGGTTTTTTACGCCGTTTCCGCCACGCGAAGAACCCTCCTGCGAGAGATCCTACCAGTATCATGAGGATTCCCATGCCCTTAAGCTTGCCGGGAGACTCTGCGACGTCCAATTCCCAAGCGTTTTGAGAAATCGGAAAACTGTTTTGCTCGAAAAGATCGCGTACGAAGCCGTCCAATGGCTGGGAGAGGATTCCCGTGAACGGAGGGGTGATCTTGAAAAGCCGAAGCGTTTCTCTTTCGTCGACCCTCATCACGACGCGTGTGTCTTTATTCGCCTCGTTCCCGGAAGCTTGAAGAGGGATGTAGAAAAAAGTTCCCCTGCGTTGTTCCCGCACACGGACGCGGTCTTCCCAGAGCAGCTCGCCTTCTGAGACGCGGACGTAATGGCTAGGGGGCACGTAATCCGGCCGATAGAGATCTTCCAACGTGACCTGCGTGAGAGGCCCGGCCGTGATCCCTTGAATCAACCAATAAGCTCCCATCACGAAAGAGACGGTCGCGACGCCGATCGCGACGATCGCATAATAGTTCGCGTTCATGCGAAAACGAAGCTTGTCGACTTTAGCCAGGGCTTCCGCCGTGGATACAGTTGGCCTCGTGGATGGATCTTTCTCTTTGGTCGGAAAAAAAATCAGACGAACAGAGACGATAATGGTGGCGAACGGCAGCAGTATCGCCAAAGCAACCACCCCGAAAGTAAGGACGAAAGTCATGATCGGAGCGTATCCGTTCGCAAGCTTAAGCTGGGCGTACGCGACCATACGATAAGGACCGCTGAAATGGATCGCGCCATGTGTCGTCCAGGCGATCGCGATCGCGAAAATGAGCAGGACGAGGATGAGAAGTTTTTTGTTCATTTTTTGACGGTCCCGTTTTCTATTTTTTTATTTCGGAAAAATC
This sequence comes from Myxococcota bacterium, assembly GCA_052033505.1. Taxonomy (GTDB): domain Bacteria; phylum UBA10199; class UBA10199; order JACPAL01; genus JBPOJN01. Next base: position 19,113 of record JBPOJN010000038.1, read on the forward strand.
TTTTTCGCAATGCGCTTTGATGCGGCGGATGAGGCCGGGAAATAGAATCTTATGGATCGGATAAAGTCCATACCAATACAGAAGTCCCGGAAGGCCGCGGGGTTCGAAGAACGCGGTCAGGGTCAGAAACGTGTGGCCCTTTTCGGGACGCACCTCAAATTGCAGCCAGGCCTTGCCCGGAAGTTTCATTTCGGCGCGCAGTCGCAGCCGTTCGTTGACGGCGATGTCTTCCACGCGCCAAAAGTCCAACGCGTCTCCGATCTCGAGCTCGGTCGGATGCCGGCGCCCGCGGCGCATGCCGACGCCTCCGAAAAATCGATCCAAGAGACCCCGCAGATCCCAAACCGCGTCCGCATAGTACCACCCGCGATCGCCGCCGATTTCACGTATGGCGGAAAAAACGCGCGCGGTTTCGGCAGCGACCAAGATCGACCGCCGTTCGATGAACAAGCCTTCGCGCTTTTCCAGGACCGTCGAGAGACTTTGCAGGTTTTTAGGATCGGTGCCGCTTGAGGATTCGGAATCGTACCAAACCGTTTCTATGCGGCGTTGGTCAATGCGGTCCAAAGCGAGCTTCACCGCGGCTTCGTAGCCCATGGGAGACATCTTAAATAAAACCGCTGCTTCGTCCGATTGGCAGACGACGTCGTTTTTTAAACCCTGGATCAGAGGCCGTGCCAAAGAGGACGGGATCGGTGTGACGAGATCCACCCAGTAAGACGAGAGCCGCGGGGTCAATACCGGAACATTGAGGAGGTAGCGTTTGAGACCCCGGACTCGGGCATAACGCCGCATCATGTCGCCGTAGTTAAGGACGTCGGCTCCACCGATCTCAAGGATTTTTCCGGCGCTTTCCGGAACTTCCAAAGCGCGCAAAAGATAATTCAAGACGTCGCGGATGCCGATCGGCTGGCAGAGGGTATGGATCCAGCGCGGACAAATCATGACCGGGAGGCGCTCGGTCAAATAGCGGATCATTTCGAAGGAAACGCTACCCGACCCTACGATGATCGCGGCGCGAAATTCGGTCACGGGAATGCCCGTAGAACGCAGAATATTCCCAACTTCTTGACGGCTTTTCAAATGATGGGAGAGTGGAGCCTCCGCTTCCCGCCCAAGACCGCCCAGATAAATGATTCTCCTCACGCCTTCGTCCCGCGCGGCTTCCGCGAAATTTTGGGCCGCTTGCCTGTCCCGGTCTTCAAACCCGTCTTCCCCGGCGGTCATCGAGTGGATCAAATAGTAAGCGGTGTCGACGCCGCGCAAAGCGCGACGCAGGGATTCTTTTTCAAACACATCTCCGGGAACAGTTTCGACGCCTTCCTTCGCCCAGGGAAGATTTTGTAAATTTTCAGGGCGGCGCGCGAGGCAGCGCACGCGGTAACCATGCTCCCGAAGCCGCGGTGCAAGACGTCCTCCGATGTATCCGGTCGCTCCGGTGACTAAAATTAATCTTTGAGGAGGTAGCGTCATAAAATAGTCCTTTAAAAAATCGAGCTTATCATAAAAATAGGAAAGAAAGCCGAACGGGATGAAACTCACGCGCAAAATTAAAAAAGTCGGGGAGATGTTAAAAGAATTGGTCCTATCGGAATACCGGCATCCCATCGAAGTCTCGGTCCGCGAAGAGCCGGGGCCGCTCGGGCTCTCCGTCATCACGGCTTGCAATCCGAAAGCTCATCCGGGCACCGGCATGAAGCGCGTGCTGATGGACGAGGAAGGGATAACGTATGGTATCCACGGAGAGAAAAATTTGGCGGCGTTGGTGAGTCTTAAGGGCTGGACGGGGACGGCTCCCGATCCTCAGGCTTTTTTAAGGTTGGTCAATCTCGCGGAGTTCGAAGGCATCGCCTTACTGCAAAATCCGCAGCCTCAATTTTCGAAGGCCGGAAAAGAACTGCAATTCCGGTTTTTTCGCACGGAGCATCCGAGCGGGAAGAGGATGGAAGTGGTGTTGAGGTTTTCGGAAACGTAAACGGGAGCCGTCGCTTAAGCCTCGGCCAGAAGTTGGACCAATTGCCGGTGTTTCTCGACCTGTTCTTCCAGGATCTTCTTCACCATTTTATTGCGCGTGCGTTTCGCCTCTTTGATCTTCAGGTCCGTCATGATTTCAGCCCATTCTTTCGGCGTTTTGTTCGCCGGTATTTTTTTGTCCATGAGCTTGATGGGCTTTTTGTTTTTCAGTTTCGGGTTCATCCCCAAGGCGAGCAACTGAGGCGTTCGCTGGAAGTCAGAGGTATAACAATCGTAAAAAACGCCTTCGTGCAGAGGCGTATGCCCTTTCGGGTGGTAGGCATTTATATCTTTCGCGTATTTTTTGATGAGAGCGACGGCGGTTTCCGAGGCGTCGCCGGCGAGGGAGAAAAGCGCCTCCGCCGTGAACTCCGCCCCGGCTTCCAGCAAGGGGACCGCTGCCTCGAAGCGGGGCGGGTTGAAACCCAAGGCATAGGCGACGGGTTGGCCTTGGCCGTTGCTCGCGTGGGATTCTTTCATGCCGAATTTTTTGTCGAACGGGATCATGGCCTTCACGACGCCATAGCTTTTTTGGTCGATCGCCCAATGAAAGTAGGTTTGGCCCTGCACCATGTCGTTCAGCAAGGCGGGTTTATGGCTCAAAATACAGTCCACGACGTCAGTCGAATTTTGGATGACGGCTTCCAACAAGAACAAAGGCAAATCGGGTTTCAGATTAAATTCTTCAAAAGCCATGCGAAAGGCCACGCCGCAATTTACGGTAGAGGCGGCGAGCAGGACGAAGTGATCGCTCAGTATGGCCTTGGCGTTTTTAACGAAATAATCTGTATCTAAAGAATCGCCGGTAGACTCGATCGCCTTACGCACCACGGGCGCGATCTTTTCCAGGCTTCCGTACTGTTTGAGGACTCGATCGCCGTAGTTGGCCAAAGCTTTCCGGAGGAGTTCTTTATCTTTAAGGTTTTTTAAGGTCGCTGCAGGTTTCATAAGGAGACTCTCTAATTTGCGCCGCCGACGACCAGTTCGGGGATTCTTAACGTCGGTTGAGCATCACCGACCGGAACGCCCTGGCCGTCTTTGCCGCAGGTGCCGATGCCGAAGCCGTGGTCGTTGCCGATCTTATCGATGATATCTAGGACTTTCGGGCCGTTGCCCATGAGGATGGCGCCGCGGACAGGGTCACCGATTTTTCCGTTATCTATAATGTAGCCTTCATTCACTTCGAAAACGAAATCGCCGTTGACGGTATTGACCTGGCCGCCGCCCATTTTGCGCACGAAGAGGCCGGTGGGCGTGGATTTCAAGATTTCGGCAGGGTCGTCGTGACCGGGTAAGATCATCGTGTTCGTCATGCGGCAGATGGGTCGGAAGCGATAAGATTCGCGGCGGCCGTTTCCGGTCGGACGCAGGTTGTGTTTGCGGCCCATACGGCGGTCGCACATGTAGGATTTCAAAATTCCGTTTTCGACCAAGACCGTGCGTTCGGCGGGAACGGCTTCGTCATCAAAAACAAAAGACCCGCGCTTGTTCGGCAGCGTCGCGTCGTCCACGACGTTGATTTTTTCGTTGGCGATCCGTTGTCCCAGCTTCGCGTGGTAAACCGACAATCCTTCGCCCGCGAGATCGGCTTCGAGTCCGTGGCCGACGGCTTCATGCACCATCGTACCGCCGGCTTCGCTCGAGAGCACGATCGGCATCGTGCCCGCGGGCGCTTTACGCGCGCCCAACATCATTAGGGCCTGCGACGCGGCTTTTTTCGCGATGGCCTCCGGCGTTTGATCGGGCTCGTCCAAGAATTCCAAACCGATCAAACCCCCGACTGGATGGTAGCCGGTCTGGAGCAGTCCCGTTCTCGGATCTTCCGCCACGACTTGCACGAAGAAGAGGGCGTAAGTGCGATCGTCGTAGGCCAAATCCCCGAGGGAGTTTGCGATCGAAATCTTTTTATGGATGTCGGCGTAGAGAACTTTGACCTGTTTGATCCGAGTATCCAGGCTCCAGGCGATTTTTTCCGCGCGCGTGATCAGGTTTTTTTTCTCGACTAAGGCCAGTCCCGCGGGAGGTTTGAGGATCGGATGCCGGGAGGACGGAGGAATTTCTTTCAAGGCGATTGTCTGCGCGAAGTCTTTTCCCTTTGCGGCTTGACCGACCGACAGGGCGAGTTCGATCAAGGTCTTTTCCGTGATGTCGTTGGTAAATCCGTAAGCCGTTTGATCGCCCCAGAGCACGCGGATGCCGATGCCGCGATCGAGCACGGGGTTGATCTTCTCGAGTTTTTTGTTTTCGGCGATGATCTGAAGGGACTCAGCGTCTTCGGCGTAGATTTCGGCGAAATCACCGCCGTGTTTCAGCGCCGTTTTCAGGATTTTCGGGAGATCGAATGAGGAAAGCACTTTTTCAAATTAAAGAGAATACGGCTGTAGGGCAATCATAATTTGTTTTAGAGGGGATACTATTTCTTCACGATCCGCCATTTTCGGCGTCATATCCAGCGGGAATTGGGGGCGGCAACGCTCCTTTCACAGGTAAGGTATTAATAAGAAGATTGTCGCCGTAAAAGCCTGTGATAGAGGAGTCCCTCCGAAAACAAAAAATTTCGATGCCGTGCCGGGGGAGTCCGACATGGAAGGTTTTATATGAGTTTGATGTCACGGGAAGAAAATAGGGCCGCGTTCGAGGCTATGTTCGAACATGCCAGCATCGGCATCGTCATTTCCAATCCCGAAGGAGTCATTCAAAGAGTCAACCCGGCTGCCTGTCACCTGTTCGGCTATGAATCTTCGGAACTCATTTTCCAAAAAATCGAAATCCTAATTCCGACTTCTTTCCGCAAACGTCACGTGGACCACCGAGAGCGGTATGGTCGCGATATGAATCCGCGGCCCATGGGTCTGGGAATGGATCTTTCCGCTTTGCGCAAGGACGGTACGGTTTTTCCGATCGAAATCAGTCTCGCGGCCTATAAGACCGGCGACCGTAAGGAAGTTGTGAGTTTCGTCAGCGACATTACCAAGAGAAAAAAAGACGAGGAAGCGTTGAAGGCGCTAGCAGAAGAACTCGAAAACAAAGTTGACAAGAGGACGGAAGAGCTTTCGCAGGCGATCAAAGAGCTTCAACAAATGAATGAGAACATGAACCGTGAGATCGAGCAGAGGAAAAAGGCCGAACAAGAGGCCCGGCGTGCGTTTGAAAAGGAAAAAGAGCTGGGTGAACTTAAGAGCCGATTCGTTTCGATGGCCTCGCACGAATTCCGGACGCCCTTGAGTGGTATCATGACCTCTGTGAGTTTGATCGATCGTTACAACGCTTCCGGTGACTCAGAAAAAATTGCCAAACACGTTCAAACGGTCAAGATGTCCGTGCACAGTTTGACCAATATCTTAAACGACTTTCTGTCCCTCGATAAATTGGAGGAAGGTCGCATTGAATGCCGGCCCACTTCCTTTGACCTCGAAGACTTCGCCCGCGACTTAGCGCAGGAGATGCAGTTATTGGCAAAAAAAAATCAAACCATTCTCTATGAAAACTGCGGTCTCAAAGAAGTGGTCTTCTTGGATAAGGAAATCCTCAGAAATGTCCTCATCAACCTCCTTTCGAATGCGTTGAAATATTCTGGTGAAGGCAGCGTCGTGCGTTTTGTGACGGAAATCTTCCATGGCCGCATCGCGATCACTGTGAAGGATGAAGGTCTGGGGATTCCGGAATCCGAGCAGAAACACCTATTCGAGCGGTTTTTTCGCGCCCGGAATGCTACTAACGTCCAAGGGACTGGCTTGGGACTCAATATCGTCAAACGGTATCTCGACTTGATGAACGGGACCATCGAGTATGACAGTCGTGAAAATGAAGGCACGACTTTTATCGTGCTTCTTCCTCGGGAGAGGGAATGATGAAAAAAATCCTTTTGATCGAAGACGACACTGTCATGAGAGAGAATACGGCGGAAATCCTGGGCCTGGCCCAGTACGAGGTCTTGACCGCCCGGGATGGGAAGGAAGGTGTCGAAATGGCGCAAAACGATCCTCCCGACCTCATTGTCTGCGATATCATGATGCCCAAGCTCGACGGGTACGGTGTCCTCCATATTTTGGGTAAAGACCCTAGGACCTCGGCTATCCCTTTTCTCTATTTGACCGCCAAAGCCGAAAAAAGCGAGATGCGTAAAGGTATGGATCTCGGCGCTGACGACTACTTGACCAAGCCTTTCGAAGAAACGGAGTTGTTGAACTCGATCGAAAGGCGGCTGAAGAAAAGTGAGTCTTTCAAAAAAGAATTTTCGTATGACAAACAAGGTCTCGCACGCTTTCTCGATCAGGCCCGGTCGGTCCAGGAGCTAGAGGATTTATCCCATCAAAAGCCGTCCGTCTCTTACAAGAAAAAAGACGTCATTTTTCGGGAAGGCTACAAGGCTCAGTATCTTTATTTTCTCTCCAAGGGAAAAGTGAAGATCCGTAAAGCGCATGGCGACGGTAAAGATTATATCACGGGGCTTTTGAAGCCCGGAGAGTTCTTGGGTTATTTGGCCTTGCTGAGGGACAGAGAGTACGAAGAGTCCGCCGAGGTTTTGGAGGATGCTGAGGTTTGCAGGATACCTAAGGAAGATTTTTTGGCGCTGATCTATAAAAATCGGGACGTCTCTGCGCGGTTTCTGAAAATTCTCGCCAACGACGTGGCGGAGAAGGAAAAACAGCTTTTAAGCCTGGCGTACGACACCGTCCGCAAAAAAGTCGCAGAGGCATTGCTGCGTCTGGAGGGGCGTTATCGGGAATCCGAAAAAAAACAGTTTAGAATTTCCATCCCGCGCGAAGATTTGGCAGGCATAGCGGGAACGGCCACGGAAACCGTCATCCGCTGTCTGAGCGAATTTAAAAACGAGGGTTGGATAGACATGGTGGGCCGCGACATCCTTCTGCTGAACGCCCAGGGATTGAAAGACGTCCCCTAGATTCTGATGCTTATCATCTTTTCGCGCGTCTCCCGTCAGTTTTTTCTCTTTTGACTTTTCTTATCCTGGGGCGGGAAGTTTTTCGATCCATGAAAAAAATCTTATTGTCGCTCGACGGATATTCGGAATCACGAAAAATTTTAAAAAGCGTCCTCACATTCCTTGCCGGTCTGCAGGGATCTTTTCAAATCGTATTGCTGAAGACGTATACGGTTCCCGTCTCCGCTCCGGATCGCGTCATCGAGACCTATGACGCCATTCGAAGCCGCTCCCAAAAAGCGCTCGATCGCGAACTTGCGGAGATCCGGGTGCTTTGCAGCGATGGAAAATTTTCGTTCGAAGCCTTTTCGCAAATGGGTTCCCTCCCCAACGTCATTGTGCGGGTCGTTCGCGAGAATAACATCGACTGCGTCGTGATGGGGCGGAAGGGCGGAGCTAAGCCCGAGGATCTTGCGCATTTGTTTAGTTCTATGCCTTGCAGTCTCTTTCTTCTGCCGGAAGCCAAAGGGAAGCTTTAGGAAGTTTCATCTGATCGTTATGATATCGGGATTGTCCTTCACATACTGCACGGCGAAATTCAGCTCTTGGGTGTTTTCTGCGAAAATTTCAAAGAGGGGCTGGCCTTTCCGGACGACGTCTCCGATTTTTCCCTGAAGTAATATTCCGGCTTTGGGATCGACGGGAGCACCGGCCAGCCGCGCGACTTTGGCGATTTTTTGATTCTGAAAAGACAAGATGCGGCCGTATTTTGAGCTTCGAATCGTGTGACGATAGAGCGCGAGTTGCAGTTTTTTTAAAGGCCCCTGTTTTCTGGCGATTTTCAGGAACGTCTCATGCGCTTTCCCGGACTCTAAAATTTCTTTTGCCAGGGAAAATCCGGAGCCTTCCTTCACTTTACCGCAAAACTCGATCAGCCGGCCCGCTAGGCGGATGGACTTATCTTTCAGATCCGCCGGGGCTCCGGGTTCGTTTTTCAAAACGCTTAGGACATCCCGGGCTTCGAGAACGGGACCGATGCCCCGGCCGACGGGTTGAATGCCGTCGGTGTATACGACGAGGATTTTGAGCCCGATCCTGTGCCCGACGTTTTTAAAAAGCTTTTTGAGCCGCGCGGCCTCAGGTCGTGACTTTACTTTGGCCGTGGGACCGATCGGAATGTCGAGCAGAACGTGCGTCGCCCCGGCCGCTTTTTTCTTAGAGAGGATCGAGGCGATCATCTGGCCTTCGGAGTCCAAACTCAAAGGCCGTTCGACCGAGATGATGATGTCGTCGACCGGGGCGAGACTTAAAGAGCCGCCCCAGGCGATGCAGGCGTTTTCCTCGCGCACGATTTTTTTCATTTGAGAGAGCGTCAGGCGGACGTTTGTGATCGCTTCCATCGTGTCCGCCGTGCCGGCGGGTGAAGTGATCGCACGCGACGAGGTCTTGGGTATCGGAAGTCCTAAGGCCGCTATGATCGGCACGATAATCATGGAAGTGCGATTTCCCGGCAGGCCGCCGATGCAGTGTTTGTCGAGCACGAGAGGAAGTTTCCAGGAAATCCGGTCGCCGGTCTCGATCATGGCCTCGGTTAAGTATACGATTTCGTTTTCGGACAGATTTCTTTTGGAGCAGGCCACGACAAAGGCCGTAAGCTCGATATTGGAATAGCGATAAGCCGCGATGTCTTGGACGATCGACAGCATCTGAGGTTTCGACAGAGGAATACCTTCCAGTTTTTGGCGGATAAAATCGGTGGAGTGAAGGGGATTCGGATGGGAGAGGGTGACTCGCGAACCTTCGCGGGCGCCCAAGCGGCGGAACGCGACATTCGAGAGACCGATCTCCCCGGGACCGACGAGGCCGTTCTCCGTCATGTTCAGGGTCGCTAATATGTTTTTTTTGCCGTGATGCACTTCCAGTTTTGAAAGCGCGCGGAACCCTTGGCTCTTGCCGATCTCGCAGCCGGCCGGCATGTAGACGATGTTTTCGCGGTAAGTATCGATGCCGACGCGGCGGATTCTGAGCGAGGGGCTTCGTTCTTTCATTTCTTTTCCAGAGTGTGCAACCGCCTAAGGATCTCTTTCAGCGTTTTATCGACGCGAATTTGGGCCAATTCCTCTACTTTTATTTCTTTTTCCAGCGGAGCCATTTCTTTTTCGACTTCCTCGCGGGTAAGCATGGATAAAAGGAACCCGGTAAAGCTGATGAAGAGGGCCGTTCCCGTGTACATGAGCGCGATGCCGATCACGCGCCCCCAGGACGTCTGAGGCAACGCATCCCCATAACCCACGGTCGTGATCGTGGAGACGCCCCACCAGAGGCTGTCGAAGTAGCTTTTGATCTGCGCATTCGGGATGTCTTTCTCCAGCTCATAAACCGCGAATGTCGCCAGCAGCAACAGCCCGTTTCCCGCGATCGTCAGGTAGATAAAGGTCGGGTGGAAAAAGACTTTGAAAAGTTTTTTGGTTTCCCGCTGGAAGAGTTTAAGCACGCGGGGATTTTCTCACATCAACTCGCAACTTTCCAGATAATCGGGCACTTTGCAGGGCCAATGCCGTTCTTGTTGGATCCTCTTGCGCAACGCTTCGCTGGCCAGAGGTTCTCCGTGGGTAATAAAAGTCATTTTAGGGGGGATGGAGAAATTCCGCAGCCAGGAGAGGATTTCATCCGCATCGGCATGGGCGGACAGGGTGTCCAGGCTTTGCACCTCGGCGCGTATGGGGATCATTTCTCCGTGGATTTTGACGGAGCCGGCTCCGCCCAGAATGGTTTCGCCGCGTGTGCCCATCGCCTGGAATCCGGCGAACAGGATCAAGTTCTTGGGATTGGGCGCCAAGGATTTCAGGTGGTGCAGAACCCGTCCACCGGTCGCCATGCCGCTGGCGGACAAGATGATCGCGGAGCTGTGAAGCATATTGAGTCTTTTGGACTCTTCCGGCGTGGCAACGACCGTCACGGCCTCGGTCATCTCGCGGCATTCCTGTGCGCTCAGGGCGTGACTTCCGAGAAAGTCCTGAAAGACGTGCGTGGCTTGGGCGGACATGGGACTGTTGAGATACACAGGGACATTCGGAATCCTCCCGGATTTTTTTAAACGCGAAATCAAATATAACATTTCTTGAGCACGCCCCACGGCGAACGCTGGAATCAAAACAGTGCCCCCGCGGTTCAACGTCCGGTTAATAAGGTTTTGCAGAGTAGTTTCGGGATTTTCCTTGGGGTGTTTCCGGTCGCCATACGTGGATTCGAGGATCAAATAATCCGTTTCCGGGGCGGCGGCCGGCGCGTTCATGAGCGGAGAATGCGGCCGGCCCAAATCTCCGGAAAAGGTCACTTTCACGTTTTCGACTTCCACGCGTACGATGCTCGCGCCCAGAATATGGCCCGCCGGGTACAGACTGAAGGAAAGTTTCGGAGAAATTTTCTGCTTCGTTTCCCAAGCTACGGTGTGGAACTGATCTAAGCAGGCCCAAGCGTCTTGTTCCGTATAGAGAGGAAGCGCAGGATGGTGTTTGGAGAAGCTATGTTGGTTGGCGAACGCCGCATCCTCTTCCTGAAGGTGTCCGGCGTCCGGGAGTAGGATACGGCACAAAGCCATCGTCGCCGGAGTGGCGTAGATTTTTCCGCGAAATCCATTTTTGACCAGGAGAGGGAGATAGCCGCTGTGATCGATGTGCGCGTGCGTGAGAATCACCGCTTCGATCTCTCGCGGATTAAACGGAGGCGGGGCCCAGTTCCTCAGACGGAGTACTTTAAGCCCTTGGAAAAGCCCGCAGTCGATCAGATATTTTTTGCCGTCGGCGGCCAGGAGATATTTCGAGCCGGTCACCGTTCCCGCGGCGCCGATGAATTGGAGGTTCATAGAAGGGCGGCTTATTTTTCCCGCAGGAAATCCCCCAAAAGTTTTAAGGCGTCGATGACAGTGAAGATGCCGATGACTTTGTTTTTGTTTAGGACGACGACGGCTCCGTATTTCCGATCTGCCATGCAGAGCACGACTTTATGAAGAGGAGTGCTTAAAGTCGCGGTATAGGGAGAAGGGATCATGATGTCCTTCACCAAAATCAAGGACGGATCGATATCCTCCAACGCCTCCACGATCTTCATGTCGCGCTCGGAAACGAGGCCGACCAGCCTATCGCCTTTGAGGACCGGCAGATGTCGGATCTTCATTTCCTTCATCCATTTTAACGCCGTTTCGATCTTTTGGTCCGCTCCGATCGTGTAGGGCGAGGGCGTCATATAATTCCGAATCGAGAAAACGGTCTTTTTTTTCATAAGAAGCCCTTTAGGGCTTCGCTTAAGACGAGAGCGGTTTTGCGATTGATTTTGAAATGGCCATTGGCCCAATCGGATGCCGCCATCAGTATAAAAAGGCCGGCGAAAAAGAGCGTCAATTTGAAGTTAATGCTTTTTCCCATAATAGGCTCCTCTTCGTCCAGCGACTGTAGGTAAGAAGACGGTGGGCAGGTATGATGAAGGTCAAGAAGCCAGCTGTTTGTCGTCAGAGTATGGGATGACGAAGGTCATGAGTCGAGTTTCAGAAATGAAGGCCGAAAAAAGCGAACTGTATTCCGAATCCTATGGGAATGCCGATGCCGTAAAGAAAATCCCGCCCGTACTTCACGCGCCGGAAACGCGTGATCGAGCGGAGAAAAACGAGCAGGCCCAAGGTCGCTGCGGACGTGACCCAGAGGGAGACGATGTGCCAGTTGTATTCCACGAAGCAGGCGACGATCTGCGCCAGCACGCCACCGAAGCCTACGGCCTTTGCGAAACATAAATAAGCGTCGTCCCAGTTTTTCCTTAAGAGAAGAGCCGCCAAAACGACGTGATAGGTCCACCACCAGTCGACCTGCGCCGCGGCCCGAACGGCGGAAGAATAGGAAAATTCGAATACAAAAAGTGGTAAGATCAGCTTATGCAGGGCGCTGTAGCCTAAAACGAACCAATTCAGGACGACGGCGAAGCGGCGGTTTTTGCGGTAACGCTCCTCTTGCGTCAGGGTTCGACGGGCCGGAGGCGGGGGGAGCTCGTCGAAGATCGGGTTCAGTGGGGTTTCAGCCATAAGAGGAGATTTGGTAAAAGATATTTTATACCGTAAACCGTACCCCAAACGGCGAAGGCAAGATAGATCCACCGAAGCATTTTTGGAATTTTGTTTCCTTGATAAACGATGGCTTCTTCCGGAGCTTCTTTTTCTGTGGTGTTTTTTATATCCGCCATGAAGTCCTTTACTTTCTTTCTTCGGCCTCGAAGACCGCGTTCTTCGTGTTTTCGTCGCGGAAGAAACCCTTGAGCCAAAAACCAACGCCCGTGCAGACGGTCGCAAGCACAAGGCTTCCCATCAGTGCGATGAAAAAATAAAGAATGGGTTTCGAATCCACGCCGCAATAAAAACATCCGAAAGAACCGGCCGGAAACCAATCTTTGAAACTCTTTATTCGGACGCCCATTCGGCCTCCTCGCTGCGAATGATGTCGAATTTCGGCTGCTCAACCGTTTGGTCGTAATCCATGTGAGATCGGACGAAGGCTACTATCTGTGCCGCCAAAAATCCAAGACAGAGGATGGCGTAGCCCGCGCCGATGAAGGCGACGACTTGCTGGGATCTCCTCAGCGCCAAAACCCAGAGAAAGACCATTAGCAAAGAAAAGAGTGCCGAGGCCAGAATCAGAGGGCTACGCCAGTTTTTTTGGGTCACCATAAAACTTTTTCTATTCTTCGTTATTCACGAGCTATTCGCTGGGCGGTGCCGTGATCGCGTCGGGAGCGAACGGAGCAGAGCCGCCGTTAGCGTATCCCGCCCCCAGCCATTGCAAGTAGGCCACGAGATCCACGGCCTGCTGTTTCGGCAGGATGACGGTTTTTCCATCCACGATTTTTTCGTCGAAATACCACGGATAGGTGGGCATCACGGACCGCGGTTCGACAGATTTCGGATTATAAAGATGGGCAAAATGCCAGTCGTTCGTATGTTTTCCCGATTCCCGCGAAAGATCCGGGCCGACCCGGCGCGTACCGAAGAGTTGCGGGAGGTTCAGCGGGTTTTGGTATTCGCCGGGTTGTGACACGGGGCCGTAACGCAGAGACTCGTTCGAAACCGGCCGCACGTACTGACTGTGGCAATGCCAGCACGCTTCGCCGATGTAGACGTCACGTCCGCGCTTGAGAGCTTCACGGTATTGCGAGACCGAGGTGTAATGCTTTTGGAAGTCCTCAGGGACCGCCGCGGGTAGATCGTCGTCGGAGACGGACTTGTTCACCATCGAGGCTGGTCCCAGCCCTAAGACTAAGAATGCGATGATGAGACTGCAAAGCCCGGCTAGGAGAAAAATGGAACTGAACCGTTCGAATTTTTGAGCCGCCATGATTTAAGCCCCCGCCACCGCGACTTGGGCGACACGGCCCGGTCGTGACTGTTTCCAAGTCATGTAGATGTTGATGACGAACAAGCTTTCGCCCACGAAGATCATCATTCCGCTGAACATACGCACCCACCAGAAAGGCATCGAGGCAACGACGGAGTCGATGAACGGCGCGAGCTTAGCCCAGAGATAGCCTTGCACGAGGCCCGCGACCAAGAGGTCGAACTGCATCAAGAAAATCCCCGTGACCGAGAGCCAGAAATGCCAACTCATGAGGCTCTCGCTGTAGATGGGGGTTTTTAGGAGCCGCGGCAGGAGATAGTAAATCCAGGCGAAGCTCCAAAAACTAAAGACGCCGAAGAGCACGAAATGGCTGTGTCCTACGACCCAATCGGTGAAGTGGATGATCTGTTGCACCGAGAGCGTGACCTGCACGGCACATTGTACGCAGGTGATCAGGTAGGCCACGATACCGACCAAGAGAAATCGGAGAGGGATGTCCGTCAAAACTTTTTTCCAATCCTGGGCCATCGTCGCGATGACGTTGAAGACGACGGTGTAGACGACGATGTGGACCCCGACGGAGGCGATGATGCCCGCGTACTGCGACCACATGGGGATGGGGCTGTAGAGATAGTGATGCGTGCTGTTGAGCGGGTAGAAAAATGCGAGACCCCAAAATCCGATGAGCGACAAGGCATGGCTGAAGAGGGGACGTTTCAGGAGGACGGGCAGGAGATAATAAATCATCGCCGTGCCAACGGGTGTTACGAAGAGACCCACCAAGTCATGGATGTACATGGACGAGAGCGCCGCGCCGCTCGTGCCTGGATAGACGTATTGGGGCAGGAAATTGCCCATGAGATAGACCAGAGGCGTCCAAATCAAGGCGGCCAAGACGTACCAGACGCTGACGTAAAAAGGCTTATCGCGCCCGCGCACGATTGGCGTGACGGCGTTGATGACGTACATAACCACAGCGATCGCAATGAAGGGATCCAAAATCCTGGGCGTTTCGGCCCATTCCAGACCTTGCGCATGACCCAGAAGAATCAACGCAACCGTCGATAAGATCAGAAAATTATAAAAATAAAAAACGACCCAGCCGAGTTTTTCCGAAAGGATCCTGCGGTTGGTGAGTTTCGGGATCATGTAATAAATGATGCCGAAAAAAACGTTCGCGAGCCACGCATAGGCCACTGCCTGCGTGTGGACCATGCGCACGCGCCCAGGACTCATGAGAGCCACGCCTTTGAAAGGATAAAGATCCAGAAATTGCAGAGAGTAGGTCAGGCCCGCCAAGACCGCGATGAAGATGTAGACGACCGCGATCAGGAGATGCGCGGTGACCAGGCCTTGGGGGACAAGGGATTTTTCGGGTTTTTCCATAAGCTTATTCAAAATATTTTCCAACAGCCGCTTTGACTTCTTCCGCCGGAATCCGATCGGCTGGGACCGGCGGAATCGTTCCTTCCGGATAAATACCCATCGACTCGCCGCGTAGATAGAGAACGTAGGCGGTCAATTCCCAGATGAAACGCTTCGCTTTGATTTCGGGAAATTTAGCTTCTTGGGCTTCCAAGATCCCCGTGTAGGACGGCATGGGCGTGCCGTCGATGCCTTGAGAGATCGAGGCGGCGATGTCTTCGGCGGTATAGCCCCGCTTCACGAAGCGCCGATGAAAATTCGCGGGACGAATGGGCTGATCCCAGCTGTCCATCAGTGCCTCCGCGGACGTCCCGTCTCCACGGCCGGACAGGCCGTGACAGGAGACGCAACCCAACTCTTGATACCAGACGCGTCCCGTACGGGCGTACTCTAGGAATTTGGCCTTCTGAGTGAAAACGTCCCGGGGAAGAGTCAATGACGCGAGGGCCTCTGCCGGTACAGGGTTCTTCCAGGAATCCGGTGCGAAAGTTTTTAAATATTCGATGATCGCGCGTTTCTCCGGTTCGCTCACCAAAACAAACGACGGCATGCTCGTGCCAGGGATGCCTTGATTGATCGTTTTAAAGAGATCGTTGTCGCTGGGCATCGTGCCCGTGATGCCGGTTTTTAATTTAAAGACGCCCTTCGTGAAATCGCGCGGTTTCGGATCGAGCATCGCGGCGCCGGGTCCGTTACCGTCGCCTTGCAGGCCGTGACAGCCGGAGCAACGCATTTCATAAGCCTTCTGCCCCGCCTGCACCATTGCCTGTGTTTTGATGGAGTCGGCAAAGCTCGATTGAGCCCGGGCCTCGGAGGATAAAAAGCCAGCCGCAAGTAACAAGGTAAGCAGTGCTGGAATAAGCAGTGCCGGAAGAACCGGCCGTGTTATTTTTTTCACGATGGCCGCCAATTATCGGGAAGTTTTCGGGAGTCCCATGATCTTCGTCATATTTTTTCAAAATCTTTCTCATGGTAAACGTTTCCTTTCCCGGGGGAATGTTTCACAAAGGGTTATGTTAGAAGATAACGCCGTATTTGAAGGTATGATTCATTTGATGGAGCTGAGCATTGTCTTGGGGATCGCGGCGACGATCGCTTTTATTTTTGCCATGAAGAAAAAACGGAAAGATCCTTAATTTTGGAAATGATTTTATCCACGCGGGACACGAGGACCTTGGTGCCGGTCACTGTGGTCCTTAAGAATTCCAGAGAACCCGCCTCCGTCTTGGTAAAGGGGTCTCAAGATTTTTTTCAGGTTGCCCTGAAACGGAAGAATGATTTTTTTCAGGGAGAATTCTGGCTCGAAAAGCCGGGTGTCTATGACGTGACCGCACGGGACGCGCAAGGTACGAAAACGGAATCCCTTGTTGTGCGGGATCAGGTTTTTTTATCCTTCGGTATCGAGTTCGGAATTTTTTTAAGCGCACTCACATTAGCCGCCATGGGGGTCATTGTATGGCACAAGAGAAGAGCGAAGTTTCACAAAGGATGACCTCGGAACAAAAAAGAGGATGGGTTCATTTTGCGCTTTTCGCCCTTCTAATCGTACTCGGGATCATGGTGAAACGAATGTTCCATCGAGGCGATCTCATCATGATGTTCCATGTCCCGGCCGCGATTTTTCTTGTACTGGCGGGGTATAAGATTCCGGCCAAGCTCCGGGAACGTTATCGAAAGGACGTCGAGACCTTTCAGCGTTCTTGAACAACCTCCTTATGAAACTCTTAAGCCTGATTGTTTGCCTGTATGATGAGAATCAGTTACAGACCTGCGTGCTATCATTCTTGTTTTTGCCGAAGTTTCTAAGGTGTTTTACTGGTTAAGGAGAAAATAATGAAAAAAGCCGCTGCCGTTTTTATCTGTTTCCTGATGTTTCCTTTTGCCGCCGTTTCAGCGGAAACGGGACAGCCGGGATTGTCTTGGGGCGAGCGCATGCAGGCCCTTTCTTCCGCACTGAAAGAATTGTTGATGGATTCCTCGAGCGCGGAAAGATTCGAATCGCCGGTGAACCGGAACCGCATCCAGGCGAATCTCAAGGCTCTCAGCCAACTCGCCCACGAAGTGGAAGCGGGCGCGATGGCGTCCCAAGCGCCGGACGCCGATCCGAGCCTTGCCTTCTTCTCTGGTTTTTTGAATGAAAACGCCTCCCGCGCCGCTCTGGCTTTTCAAAAAGGCTCATTTCCTTACGCCCGCCATCTCGTCCAAGGGACCATTTCCTCCTGCATTGGCTGTCACACGCGTCACGGCCAAGGGCCTCAGTTCGATTTGGAGATAGAAAAAACGGGACATCTCTCTCCTCTCGAACGCGCCGAGCTTCTGACGGCCTTGCGCAATTTCGGCCCGGCGTTGAAGGAATATCAAAAAATCGTTTCCGACACGGACTTCGCTTCGGTTCATCCTCAGGAATGGAAAAAAGCGGTACGTCAGGCGTTGGTCTTGTCGGTTCGCGTGAAAGAAGATCCCGGCGGAGCTAAAAAGATCGTGGCTTCGGCCCTCGCGAATTCGAAAGCTCCGGCGTTGCTCAAAGAGACGCTGACGGCGTGGGAGAGGGATTTGAAAAAGTGGAAGGAAGAGCCTCGCGCCGATTCTTCTACTCTTTCGGACGCCGAGAAACTTCTGGGGGAGGCAGACCGGTCGCGAAATTATCCCGCAGACCATTCTTCCGATGTCCTATACCTGCGCGCCACGACCGTTTTGCACGATTATCTTGAGCGCCATCCGAAAGACGGGGATACGGCCCGGGCTTTGCTCTTGACGGGCACGGCCTACGAGGCCTTGGAAGGGTTGGGGCTTTGGTCGTTGCCCGAGCTGTATTACAAATCTTGTATCCGCATGTCTCCCGGAACGGATGTCGCGAAGAGCTGTTATCAGTCCTATGAAAAATCGGTGTACCAATCTTACACCGGCAGCGCCGGGACCTCTTTGCCCTCTGAGATCAAATCCGAACTGAAGGCATTGCGTCGGGAGTCCTACAAAGGGATCTTATGAAAACCATCAGAAAAATTCTATTGCCGGTTGTCCCTCGAAAAGACCTGGGAGAGATTCTGACTTTCGCCGACGATTTTGCGCAGAAATGTGGGGCAGGGCTTTATCTTGTGAATGTTCTGGAACCGGTTCCCAGCCTCCTATCCGGCGAGGGAACGCCCGCTTTTTGGAAAGATATCAGCGAAAAAGGCCAGAAGAAGGTCAGAGAAACCTTGCAGAAAATGACCGCGGGCCTTGAGTCTCTCCGCTCTCTCGAAATCATGGTGGGTTATCCGCTGACGAAAATCTTGAAATCTGCCGACCGTCATGGAGTCGATCTCATCTTGGTATCGCCACGCGAAAAAGACGCCCTGGAAAAATTCGTCGTGGGAAGCGTCGCCGAAAATTTGAGCCGCGAGGCCAAGCAAGCGGTCTGTGTCCTGAAGGGAAAGCCAAAGGCGTTTCGACGTATTCTTGTGGCCCTGGACGGCTCCAAAGCCTCGGCCGAAGTTCTCCCGCTCGCCGGATTTCTGGCGAAAATCTGTAAAGCCCGTATCACGGCGGTTTCCTTCGTGCCGCAGCCCGACATCAACGCAACGGCGCTTATTTTTGGAACGGCGGGTATTTTGCAAAAGATGCACCGCAAGGCCTTGGCCCACAGAAAGCGCTGGATGGAATCGGTCCTGCGCGGGCATCGGATTTCCGCAGAAGTCCGCGTCGAAAGTGGAGACCCCAGGCGCGGATTGCCGCGGCTGGCCGACGGGTTGCCGGCCGATCTCATCGTCATGACCACGCGAGGGGCGACGGGCCTCAAGTCAATCCTGCTGGGGAGTGTCGCGCGAAAAGTCTTGCACCGTTCTTCGCGTTCGGTGTTGTTGTTAAAACCTCGTTCTTGAACAAATTTAAGGGGATTTTATGAAGAAAACTTTCCTGTTCTTATTTGTGTCCGGAGCTGTCTTGGCCGCGGCTTTAGGCCTTGAGGCGCGATTGGAAAAAACGCATGCCCAAGCGACCGACCCTCAGACCGTCCTGAAATTACGGGATAAGATGACCGACATGGAGACGCGCTTTCTCGAGCTTCAAATCTTGATTAAATCCTCGCACGTGGATTTCGATAAGGTCGGGGTCGCCTTGACCGAATTCCAGAGAACCGCCGAAGGCATCCAAAAAGTGAACCCGGAAAAGGCCCTGGACAAACCGCTTCAGGATCTGGCCGGACAGATCAGCGGCCTTCAAAAATACGTCAAACGCCAGGATCCCATCAGTCTTCGCAGCGGCATCGACGGGCTCTATGATTCTTGTTTCAAATGTCATTCGACACACGCGCCGTTGATGTGAAGTTGATAGGAAGAGGAGCCTATGAAAAAAACAGCGATCTTTTTATTGTCGATGGTCCTTATGTCCGCTTCTGCTTTTTCGCAGGCGGGCAAACCGGAAGCCACACCGGCCAAAGACCGGAAGGAATACGTCCAACAGCAGATGATCCTGCTGGGACTTTATACGTACGGCATCAAGATGGAGTTGGGCAAAAAGGTCCCGAATTACGACGAAATGGAATTTTTGGCGGATTCCCTCTTAAGCATCGCTGGCGATTTAAAAAACACGAAGTCGAACGTCCTCCATCACAAGGATTTGTCTGATCTACTGAAGAACGCCGAAGAGCTGAAGGCCTTCAGCCAGACCGACCACGCCAAGGCGCGGTTTAAGGCTCAAAGTCTCATTAATTCTTGCGGGGCGTGCCACAACCGGAATTGAAAGCTTTAGAAGGTTTTTTATCGACGCAAACAAAGGAGAACTTATGGGAAAATCCATGACCAAAGGTCAAATCATCGGCAAGCTCTCGGGCGATGCCAAGCTTCTGAAAAAGGACGTCGTTAAGTTAATGGACGATTTGGTGGCTTTGGCCGTCAAGGAAGCCAAAAACGGCTTTACGCTTCCGGGATTGGGCAAGCTCGTCCTCGTTAACCGCAAGGCCCGCATGGGACGCAATCCTCAAACGGGCCAACCGCTCAAGATTCCAGCCAAGACGGTGCTTAAGTTCCGCGTCGCCAAATCGGCCAAGGATCTACTTTTGGGTAAAGGCAAAAAGCGCCGTTAGGATTTTTTGCGGGAAATTAAGCCTTCAGGGCCTCTCCTGAATGCAGCTTTTGGATCATCGAGCTGAATTCCGTTACGAGCCGTTGGTTGGCCGCGACGTCGTCGACTAAGCGGCGGCTCATGGTCTCGGTATGGGTGATGGCTTCCGAGGTTTCGGTCGTGCTGGTGCTGATGTTGCAAACGTTGCGGCTCATCTCATTGGTCACGGAGCTTTGCTCTTCGACCGCGGTGGCGATGGCGGTTTGAAAATTACTGATCTCTTGGATGATGTTGCACATTTCCGAAATCTCCTCCACGGAGCTTTTTGTCTTGGTCTGGATGCCGTTGATTTTTTCCTGAATACCGTCGATCGCCTTGGCTGTTTCCCGCGCGAGGTCTTTGACTTCGCTGGCGACCACGGCGAATCCTTTGCCGATTTCCCCGGCGTGGGCCGCTTCGATCGTGGCGTTTAACGCGAGAAGATTGGTCTGCTCGGCGATCGAATTAATGATCCGCATGACTTCCCCGATTTGTTCGCTGTATTTTTCGAGGTCCATAATCGTTTGATTGGTGGACTGCGCTTTACCTACCGCGCTGGAGGCCACGTCGGCGGCTTGAGAGGAATTTTTCGCGATTTCCTTGATGCTCGTGCTCATTTCTTCGAGGCCCGCGGCCACCATGGTCGCTTCGTTTTTCTGTTTTTCGGCGGAGACGCTGGATTTCTCCATGTTCTTAAGCGTCTGTTGGGCATTCGCGCTTTGGATGTGGTTCATGTCCGCCATGCGGCCGACGACGGCGCCCATTTCGGAAACTAGCATTTTCATGGCCACTTCGATGCGTCCCACGTCATCCATGCGACCGGTGTAGACGTATTGCGTGATGGGATTGTCGATGACCTCGGTAGATTTTTTGATGATGCGTCTTAAGGGCCATGTGACCGAAGAAATCGCGGCGTACCCCGCCACGACGGCGAAGGCGACGGCGCCCCAGAGCACGTTCGAAGACATGTTTCGAACGGCGGCTACGGTCAGAGGGGCGAAAGCCAGGGTGACGCCCAAGAATAACTTCAGACTGATGGGAAACGGGCTTCTCCGAAGTAGGCCCATCCGGCCTTGATTGATCCGCGCATAAAGATGGTCCGCGCGCTTAACGCATTCTTTCGTCGGTTGCGTGCGCACGGATTGGCACTCGACCACCTCGCCGTTTTGGGTGATCGGGGTCGCAAACGCGTCGACATAGTAGTGATCCCCGTTTTTGCAGCGGTTTTTGACGATGCCCATCCAGGATTTTTTGGATTGCATGTGCTTCCAAAGATCGGCGAAGGCGGCCGGCGGCATGTCGGGATGGCGGACGATATTATGGCTGGTGCCGATCAGCTCTTCCTTCGAGAAGCCGCTGACCTGGATAAAGTCTTCATTGCAATAAGTGATCAGCCCTTTGGCGTTGGTGGTCGATAAAATATTGTAATGGCTGGGAAAATGAGTTTCGACACCTGTCACGGGCAGATTTTTTTTCATAAGCAAGGTTCCCAGGAGGGGTAACGGCAAAACAGCCTCATTCTTGACTGAAATTTATGGAAGGCATGAAATTTTACCCTCTCATTCGCTAGAAGTCGGCAGATTTTGTCTGATTTTCAAGATAGCATCCGGATTTAGCGACAGACTATCGATGCCTTCTTCCACGAGAAAGCGCGCGAATTCGGGATAATCGCTCGGGGCTTGGCCGCAGATGCCGATTTTGGTGCCGGTCTTTTTTGCGGAACGGATCACCATCCGGATCATGGTTTTTACCGCTTCGTTGCGTTCGTCGAAAAGAGGGGAAACGATTTCGGAATCGCGATCGAGCCCCAAAATCAATTGCGTGAGATCGTTCGAGCCGATGGAAAAACCGTCGAAGAGTTTCGCGAAATCCTCCGCGAGCAGGATATTGGAGGGGATCTCGCACATCATGTAAATCTCAAGCCCGTCGCTCCCACGGGTCAGTCCATTTTTCTTAAATTCTTCGAGGACTTTTTCGCCTTCCTCCACCGTCCGGCAAAACGGGACCATAATTTTCAAATTTTTAAGCCCCATCTCTCCGCGTACTTTTCGGAGGGCGGCGCACTCCAAAGCGAACGCTTCCCGGTAACGTGGGTGGTAGTAGCGCGACGCCCCGCGGAATCCGATCATGGGATTTTCTTCCTGCGGCTCGAACTCCGCGCCGCCGATCAGATGGGCGTATTCGTTGGTCTTAAAGTCGGACAAGCGCACGATCACGTCTTTGGGATAAAAGGAGGCCGTGATCTTGGCGATGCCTTGGGAGAGTGTGTCCACGAAGTAATCACTCTTTTTCGGATAGCCTAAGGTTAGTTCCTCGATCTTCGCGACCGCGTCCCGGTCTTTCAAATTAGGATAACGGATCAAGGCCATCGGATGGATTTTGATCGTGCTGCTGATGATGAATTCCATGCGCGCCAGGCCCACGCCGTCGTTGGGGAGGAACGAAAGACCGAAGGCTTGGGTAGGGTCTCCCACGTTCATCATGATTTTGACCGGAGGTTTCTTCAATTCTTTCAGAGATGTCTTTTCCACGCCGAATTTTAGAAGACCGTCGTAGACAAGGCCTTCCTCGCCCTCGGCGCACGAAACGGTGATGTTTTGTCCCGTTTCGATTTTTTCCATCGCGTGGGCCGCCCCGACGACGGCCGTTACGCCGAGTTCGCGGCTGATGATGGCGGCGTGGCACGTTCGGCCTCCGCGTTCGGTCACGATGGCGGCGGCTTTTTTCATGATCGGTTCCCAGTCGGGATCGGTCATTTCGGTGACCAAGACCGAACCTTCGCGGAACTCGGACATCTCTTTAATGTCACGAATGCTCTGTGCTGGTCCCTGGCCGATCTTGGAGCCGATCGCTTTGCCGGAGACTAAGATTTTGCCTTTTTCTTTTAACCGATAAGTTTCGAAGACGGCGCGGTTTTGCGCCTGAGACTCAGAACGATGAATCGTCTCCGGCCGGGCCTGCAGAATAAAAAGTTCTCCCGAAGCACCGTCCTTAGCCCATTCGATGTCCATGGGACGGCCGTAATGGTCTTCGATAGCCGCTCCCCACTCTGCGAGTTTCAGGATTTCCTCGTCCGTGATCGACCAACGCCGCCGATCAGCGTCCGACACGGGCACGTTGCGGGTTTCTTTGACGCCGCCGCGCGTGTTGTAGATCATTTTGATCTCTTTGCTCCCGAGCTTTTTCTGAAGGATGGGGCGGAATCCTTTTTTGAGCGTCGGTTTGAAGACGTAAAATTCATCGGGATTCACGACGCCCTGGACGATGTTTTCGCCTAAGCCGTAAGACGACGTAATCAGCACGACGTCGGGGAACCCGGTCTCGGTATCGAGCGTGAACATCACGCCGGAGGCCGCCAGATCGGAGCGGATCATTCTTTGGATCCCGATCGAGAGGGCGACTTTGAGGTGATCGAATTTTTTTTCGGTCCGGTAGGAGATCGCGCGATTCGTGAACAAAGACGCGAAGCATTTGCGGCAGGCTTCTAGCAGGGAACTCTCGCCCTGGACGTTTAGATACGTTTCCTGTTGTCCCGCGAAGCTCGCATCCGGCAGATCCTCGGCCGTGGCGCTGGAGCGGACCGCGACGGTGAGATTCTCTCCTTGTTTCTGAAGTGTCCGGTAGGCCTCCAGGATTTCGTTCGTGATTTCCTCAGGGATAGCCGCGTTCAAAATGAGATGACGGATCCGTTCGCCGCGTTCGGCCAGTTGGGAAATATTGCGGGTATCCAACCCCGCCAGCAGGTCGCGGATCGGTTGTTCCAAACCCGCTTTTTCCAAAAATTTCCGATACGCCGCCGCCGTGACGGCGAAGCCTTGCGGGACTTTGATGCCCTTGGGCGCCAACTCCCGGATCATCTCGCCCAGCGAAGCGTTCTTTCCCCCGACCGAAGGGATGTCGCCGATCCGGATATTTTCGAACCATTGGATATAGGAGTTCGTCATCTCGCCGTATACCCGCCGTCGATCACGAGTTCCGTTCCCGTGACGAACTTCGATTCTTCGGAAGCCAAGTAGAGGATGCCGTAGGCGATGTCGTCCGGTTCGCCGACGTGGCCGAGAGGATGAAGGGCGTCCAAATTTTTCCGGCCTTCGGCAACGTCACCTTGGGATTTGAGTAAATTTTCAACCAAGGGCGTCCAGATGTAGCCCGGATGGACCGAATTCACGCGGATCTTGTCTTTCGCGTAGAGCAATGCATCCGTTTTACTCATGAGACGGACGGCTCCCTTGGAAGCGTGATAGGGTGGGACGTCCGGGGCGCTGATAAGTCCGTAGATCGATGAAAGATTGATGATACTGCCGCCGCCAGATTTTTTCAGGTAGGGGATCGCGTGCTTCGTACAAAAAAAGACGCCTTTGACGTTGACCGCCATGACGCGGTCCCATTCTTCTTCGCTCACTTCGTGCGTTGGCTTGTTGGCCCCGGCGATGCCGGCGTTGTTGACGAGAATATCGAGAGTCCCGAATTTTTCAGTGACCGCGGCGAAGACGGTCTGGACGTCTTTTTCTTTCGAAACGTCCAAGCGCCAATATTCGGCAGTGCCGCCTTTTTTCCGGATCTCCTCGACGCAAGACTGTCCCGCCTCGTCTAAGATATCCACGACGGCTACTTTTGCACCTTCCTTCGCCAAAAGAAGGCAGGTGGCACGTCCGATGCCTAAGCCTCCTCCGGTGACGACCGCTGTTTTTTTCAGGACTCGATTCATAAACCACCTCTTTTTTTCGATCTCAAAAAATGAATTTCACGCCGCCGCCCGCCCCGTATTCCGAATGATATTGGCCGGTCAGCGAGAAATGTTTGAGGATCGGAATCTCTCCTCCGGCCTTCCACTCCCAATGAGTTTCCGTGTCGTATTCGATTCGACCAAAGGCCATCAGTCTCGGGAAGAGGGTCAGCGCGCGCGCAAGCGAAAATTGAAAGTCGCCTTCCGTATCGATGCGGGCCGTGCCTTCCAAGAGTAAGGGTAATAGGACTCTCGCGCCGAAAATCCCGGTGACGTCCCGGTCGGTGCCTTCTACGCCTCCGAAGAGCGAGAGATAGCGGTTGAAATACCGATTGTAGGTCCCCTCGATTTCGAAATCGCCTTTCCAGTTGGCTTGCCATTCGGTGATCAGATCGTTGCGGTCGTTGGAAAGTTGAAACGACCCTTCGGACATCTGCGACAGGGCCGAGACCTCACCCCAGCTGTAAAAATGATGGTGGTAAAGATGATGGCGCATCGCCGCGACGTCCGGATCGACTTGCGTCCCTTCATAATGAACGATCCGGTGCATGCCCGACATCATGTGGTAGAGGATGTGACAGTGAAAAAACCAATCCTTCTCGTTGTCCGCCTCGAACTCGATGACGACGCGGCCATGGGGAGGCACGTCCACCGTATGCTTGAGCGGCGAATAGTCGCCGTGCGCGTTTACGACTCGGAAAAAGTGCCCGTGCAGATGGATCGGGTGATTCATCATGGTCTTGTTGATGAGGTGAAAGCGGACGTTCTCGCCTTTTTTGACCGGGATCGTGTCTTCTTCGTTCAAGGTCTTTCCGTTGAAGGTCCAGAGATAGCGGTGCATGTCGCCGGTCAGGTTGAGCGTGACCTCGCGCAGCGGCCGCTTCGGGTCGAGGGCGGTCGATCGCGGTGATTGGATTCGTGGGTACGGCGCGCCGGGACGGGGATTGTTTCCCGATCCGTGAGACTCATGCGATCCGTGTCCGGCATGACCCTCGTGACCTCCATGCCCTCCGGCCGGTGCCCCCAGCATCGCGGACATGTCATGTTCCATTTTATACAGGCTGGGCCCGGGAATGCAGGGCGCCCGGACCTCACGGCCTTCGCCCAAGAAATAAGATGTAGATCCGGAGCCGTCCTGAGACGTCACTTTCAGTTCGTAACGTCCGTCATCCGGGACTTGGAGAAGAAGGTCGTAAGTTTCGGCCACCGCGATCAAGAGACGGTCGGTCTCGAACGGAACGATGTCGAGCCCGTCAGCCGCGATGATCTTGAGAGGTCCCTTGGCGAATTGAAGATAAAAATAAGTGGAGGCCGAGGCGTTCACCACCCGCAAACGCACCCACCGCCCGGGCTTGGCTCGAGAAGAGCCTTCTCTTTTGCCGTTGACCAAAAACGCGTCGTAGCCCACGTCCGAAACGTCCATGGGAGGCATCATGGTAACGCTGTTCTTGAGATAGGCCCCGAAGGATTTTTTTTGGATCGCACCGAAGAGACTCGGCATGTTCTTTTTCTTCAAAGAATAATAGTCGCTGCCTCGTTTCAATGTCCTTAAGACTTCATGAGGATTTTCATCCGTCCAATCGGAGAGGACCAGCACCTCGTCGTTTTCCGGGGGCTTTGAGAGGTTCGTCTGCTTCTTATGTTTCGGTTGAATCACGATGGCCCCGTAGACGCCGCGCTGTTCCTGAAGACCCGTGTGCGAGTGGTACCAGTAGGTGCCGGATTGGACGATGGGGAAACGGAAAGTGTGCGTGGCTCCGGGCCGAATCGGCGGCGTGGTCAAGTAGGACACGCCGTCTTCGCGGTTCGGCAGTAAAATGCCGTGCCAGTGGATCGAAGTCTCGACGTTCATTTTATTATGAACGCGCACGACGGCCTGGTCGCCTTCGGTCCAGCGGAGGACGGGGCCGGGGATCCCGCCGTTGACGGTCATGGCCTGGACCGTTTTCCCCGTGAAGTTGACGCTCTGATGATCGACGGTCAAATCGTAAGAAACGTCTTTCGCCCAAGACGGAAAAGCCCAGCAGAGACAGGCCGCCAAAACAACGAAGGCCCGTAAACGATTCACCATAGGACCCGCACGCTAATGCTTCGTTCGCCGACCGGCTATGATAAAAATCAGGCAAAGCCCTGATAAGCCTGATAAGAAAGATAGGCAACGAACCCGAATTCAGTCAGAAGTTGTGAAGACTTTTGATCACACTGTCTCATCCAGAAAAGGAGCTCTTATGAAAGGTTTTGTGGCGAATATCGAGAAGCTGACCGAGGAAAATCAGAACTTCCGGCGGGTGCTGTATACCGGAAAAAATCTCCAGTTGGTCCTGATGGCGCTTCAGCCTGGAGAAGAAATCGGCGAAGAAGTGCACGACGACCGCGATCAATTCTTCCGCGTGGAAAAGGGGGAAGGGGACATCGTGATCGACGGTAAACGCACGCCGGTGAAAGCCGACGACGCGATGATCGTCCCCGCGGGCGCGCGGCACAATGTGGTGAACACCGGCCGCGAACCGCTGCAACTTTACACGATCTATGGGCCGCCGGAACATAAGGATAAGACCGTTCATAAGACGAAAGCGGATGTGACGGAGGAGCATTTTGATGGGAGGACGACGGAGTAACTGTAGGGGCGGGTATTCGGAGTTAGTTTATAAAGTGAAGAACGTCCCATCTAAGTCACTTGCATGGGTTGACTGTGTCCATGTATTTATGTACAATCTCCAATTGTGAAGAAGAAAGATCTAGAGAGATCATTGAAAGAGCTGGGTTGGCATCTTCTTCGGCAAGGTTCGAATCATGAAATATGGACCAATGGAGAAATCAGTGAACCGGTTCCAAGGCATAAAGAGATCCACGAGTATCTGGCGAACAAGATTTTGAGGATAGCGCGACAGAATCCACCCAGTCGGCAATAAGGAGGAACTATGTTTAACGGAAAAACCTGGAAAAAAGGGAAGTTATGGCTGATCGAAATTCCCGCCCTGGATATCGTGACCCAAGGCAGGTCCAAGAAAAATGCCTTGTTCATGGTGAAAGACGCTATCGAAGAACTGGTGAACGAGAAGCATTTTCGGATCAAAATCACGTCATCGGGGGATAACGAATTTATTATCTGGGCGAACGAAGTGGCGCCCTTGGTGGCTTTGATGTTGAAGCGTCAACGCTTGAAAAACGGTCTTAGTCTTTCGGATATGCAGGAGCGGCTGCACACGAAGTCCAGAAACGCCTACGCCCAATACGAACAAGGCCGCAGCGTGCCGAGCGTCCAGAAATTCCTCGAATTTTTAAAAGTCATGGGTGAGATGGCCGTGTTGAATTGCGCTTCGAAATAGAGGCCACGAGCGATTCAAGGTAGTAGACAGAAGATTTTGACTTCCTCACCCGATTCAATTGAAACCAAATTGGCTCAATATAATTTTTGTGTCACATTGGCTTCAATGAAAATCCTTCTACCCAGACAGCTCAAAACCTGTGGAAAGACTCGCTGAACCATGACGTCATCGCCTCTGACTCCCGCCATTGACCAGTTCACCGGACTTTCCCAAGAAGAAGCGGCGGCTCGATTACAAGCTCACGGACCGAATGAGCTTCCGTCGGCCGAGCCGCACCGGTGGCACCATATTTTTCTGCATGTCTTAAGCGAGCCGATGATCCTGCTGTTGGTCGCCTGCGCGGTGCTTTATTTTTTTCTGGGCGACGCCGTGGAAGGGTTGTTGCTCTTGGTTTCGGTTTTTTTGATTTTAGGCATCCATTTCGTTCAGGAGAAAAAAACGCAGAGGACGCTGGAATCCCTGCGGCAGCTGTCCAGTCCGCGCGCGCTCGTGATCCGTGACGGCCGGCAAATCCGGATCGCCGGCCGCGACGTGGTGCCGGGGGATCTCGTGATCGTGAAAGAAGGCGATCGCGTGGCCTGCGACGGCGTCGTTCTCTGGTCCATCAATCTCATGACCGACGAATCTATGCTGACGGGGGAATCCGTTTCCGTCTCGAAGAGGCCGGTTTCCGAACAAGAGAGCGACATGCAAAGGCCGGGCGGCGATCGGACGCCTTATGTGTATTCCGGGACGCTCGTCGTGCGCGGCCAAGGGGTGATCCGCAGCGCGGCGACGGGAGTTCGGACCGAGATGGGGAGGATCGGAAAGACCTTAAGCGCGATCACGTCGGACAAGACGCGGCTGCAGACGGAGATCGGCCGCATGGTCAAGATCTTCGCGGCCGCCGGAGGGTTCATTTGTCTTTTGATCGTCGCAGGTTTCGGCTGGTTTTACGGAGATTGGATGAAGGGCGTCCTGTCGGGGCTCACGACGGCTATGTCGCTCTTGCCGGAAGAGTTTCCGGTCGTGCTGACGATTTTTCTCGCCATGGGGGCTTGGCGGATTTCGCAGAAAAAAGTTCTCACGCGGCACATCCCGGCCTTGGAAAATCTGGGATCGGCCAATGTGCTCTGCGTCGACAAGACGGGGACGCTTACGCTCAATCAAATGTCCGTGGCGCGGCTTTGGTTAGGAGGCGGGAAGGAAGAAAAATTCCACGTCCTGCAAAACGTTTCGCCGTCGTCTCTTCCCGAAGAGGCCCATGAGTTGGTCGAATACGCGGTGCTGGCGAGCCACAAAGACCCTTTCGATCCGATGGAAATAGCGCTGTACCGCTTGGGGCGCGAGTTGCCGGATTGGGCCCGGCATCATCATGAGGATTGGCGATTCGTGCAGGAATATCCGCTGTCGCCGAAACTTTTGGCCATGTCGTGCGTGTGGAAAACCGAAAAGGAAGCGAGCTTCCATATCGCCGCCAAGGGGGCACCGGAAGACATCCTCGATCTCTGCCACTGCGATGCGAAAGCGACGGAATCCGTTCTGCAAAAAGTCCAAGCCCTGGCCTCCGACGGACTCCGGGTCTTGGGCGTGGCGAAGGCCCGGTTTGCGGCCGGGGCTCTACCTTCCGACCAGCATGAGTTTGATTTTGAATTCATCGGTCTCGTGGCCCTCGAAGATCCCGTGCGTCCCGGAGTGAAGGCCGCCATTGAGGAATGCGGCCGGGCGGGTCTGCGTGTGATTATGATGACGGGCGATTATCCCGCGACGGCCCAAAACATCGCGCGGCAAATTGGCCTAAGTCATCCGGAGCAAGTCGTGACGGGTGAAGAGCTTTCGCACATGAATGATGAGTCCTTAAGAAAAATAATTCTCACGACCAATATTTTTGCGCGCGTGATGCCGGAGCAGAAGTTGAGGATCGTCGAAGCCTTGCAAGCGGAAGGGGTCGTGGTCGCGATGACGGGAGACGGCGTGAACGACGCTCCCAGTCTGAAGGCCGCCGACATCGGCATCGCGATGGGCGAGCGCGGCACCGACGTGGCGCGCGAGGCGGCGGACTTGGTCTTATTGGACGACAGCTTTCCGTCGCTCGTGACGTCGGTTCGCATGGGGCGGCGGATTTTCGATAACATCCAAAAAGCCATTTCTTACTTGGTCGCGGTCCATGTGCCGATCGCCGGTCTCGCGCTTCTACCGATCTTGCTCAAACTGCCGATGGTTTTTTCCCCGATCCACATCGTATTTTTGGAGCTTATCATCGATCCGGCCTGCTCGATGGCCTTTGAGGCCGAACCCGAAGAGGCCGACATCATGAACCGCCCGCCGCGCGATCTGAAAAAGCCGTTTTTCGACAAAAGACGGCTGGCTTTCAGCGGCTTTCAGGGAGCGGCGGTGCTGGTGTGTATCCTGCTGCTTTATTCTTTTTTGATTCGGATGAACGTCGAAACGACGGCGCGGGCCTCGGCGTTTACGGCCTTGGTCGTGGCGAATTTAGGTCTTATTTTTACGAACCGTTCCCGACGGCGGATTTTATTTCATCGCGCCAAAAGATCCGCCAACCGCATCGTGCGGATCGTGGCATGCGGGGCCTTGGCCGTTCTCGCGTTCGCCTTATATGTGCCGCCCGCGCAGCGCATTTTCGGCTTCGAATCTTTGAACGCTTCCGCGCTTTTGATCTCGGTCGCCGTGGGATTGGCCGGGGTTTTCGGGGTCGAAGTTTTCAAGCCGCGCGAGAAAAACAGTCCGTAAAAGGCGGCGTTACGCACGGCAGAGATTCGAGAGATGTTCGCTACTGTGTGCCCGGGGACGGACTCGAACCGTCACAGCCATTGCTGGCTACAGGATTTTAAGTCCTGGGTGTCTACCAATTCCACCACCCGGGCCCGGAAATCCGGGAAGCACCCACCTGCGGCGTTGCTCGCGGCGCCTTCGCTCCTCACGTACGGGAAGTACGCTCCGGTCCAGGGCTTGCGAGCGCCTTGCATCTGGGCATTTCTCGACTTTCCGGTGGGAACCTAATTTCGATTTTTTATTATTTCGGAGAAATCGATTTGTCAGGGAATTTTTTTAATAAGGCGCGGGCGGGAATCGAACCCGCGATAGCAGTTTTGCAGACTGCTGCCTTACCACTTGGCGACCGCGCCATAAGCTCGTCGAGACTTACTGATTCATCGATTCCAAGAACTCTTTGTTCGTCTTCGTGCCTTGCATCTTATCGGTGATGAACTCCATCGAGTC
The DNA here is from genome assembly GCA_052033505.1 of Myxococcota bacterium. Classification (GTDB taxonomy): domain Bacteria; phylum UBA10199; class UBA10199; order JACPAL01; genus JBPOJN01. The sequence goes on from JBPOJN010000038.1 coordinate 50,163, forward strand.
GATCACGTTCAAAGGCGCGAGGAGCTTACGCAGGATCCAAACGCGGTTCAAGACGTCCGGCGGAATCAGGAGTTCTTCTTTTCGGGTGCCGGACTTGTTGATGTCCATGCACGGAAAAATGCGTTTTTCCATGAGTTTGCGATCCAAGTGGATTTCGCAGTTGCCGGTTCCTTTGAACTCTTCGAAAATGACTTCGTCCATGCGGCTGCCGGTGTCGATCAAGGCGGTCGCGACGATGGTCAAGCTGCCGCCTTCTTCGATGTTACGCGCGGCACCGAAGAAACGCTTCGGTTTGTGCAAGGCGTTCGCATCGACACCGCCGGAGAGGATTTTTCCGGAGGGCGGCACGACGGAATTGTAGGCGCGGGCCAGACGTGTGATGGAATCCAGGAGAATGACGACGTCTTTTTTGTGTTCGACCAGGCGTTTGGCTTTTTCGATGACCATTTCGGCGACTTGCACGTGGCGCGTCGCGGGTTCGTCGAAGGTGGAGGAGACGACTTCGCCTTTGACAGAACGCTGCATGTCCGTGACTTCTTCCGGACGCTCGTCGATGAGCAGGACGATGAGGTAGGCGTCCGGGACATTGGTGCTGATGCTGTTGGCGATCTTCTGGAGCAGGACCGTCTTACCGCTGTACGGCGGCGCGACGATGAGACCGCGCTGCCCCTTACCGATGGGCGTCAGCAGGTCCATGATCCGCATCGAGACCTCGAGCGGCTGGACCTCGAGCTTCAGACGCTCCTTCGGGTACAGCGGCGTCAGGTTGTCGAACGCGATCTTGTTCTTGGCGTCGTTGGGCGCCTCGTAGTTGACGGCATCGACCTTGAGCATCGCGAAGTAGCGTTCGCCTTCCTTGGGCGACCGGATCTGACCGCTCACGGTGTCGCCGGTCCGCAGGTTGAACTTGCGGATCTGCGAGGGCGAGACGTAGATGTCGTCCGGCGACGGCAGGTAGTTGTAGTTGGCGGCGCGCAGGAAGCCGAAGCCGTCCTGGAGGATCTCGAGGACGCCCTCGCCGTACATGTTGCCCGTCTGGATGCTCTGGGCCTGCAGGATCTTGAAGATCAGGTCCTGCTTCTTGACGCCGGAGACGCCGTCGACGTTGTACTGCTTCGCGACATCCGCGAGCTCTTTGATCTTCATGTGTTTCAGTTGTGCGAGATCGAGATCGGACATGGGTTCCTCCTTATTGGAACGTTAAGCTTGAACGAAAATTTTTTTATACGCGTCCGAGACGCGTCGGTTGAGTTCTTGAAGGGTGCCGGTGTTGTGGATGACGACATCGGCGGCCTTTGCCTTGCGGGCGGCGGACCACTGACGTCCCGATAAAAAGCGGTACAGCTCGGGGCTCATCCCCCGCTTGGCCGCGCGGAGCTCGGCGAGGGCCGCCGTCGTCCGGACCGCGACGGTCCGGGCCAAAAGTCTGTAAAAACCGTTCTCGAACAGCAGAGGGACCTCGACGACCGCGACGCCGGCCTTGCGGCGGTGTTTCGCGAGAAAAATCCGGCTCGACCTGCGGACGCCCGGGTGCAGTGCTCGTTCCAACCAGTCCAGTTCCTTGGGGTCCGCCAGCACACGCTCCCGGAGGTATTCGCGGCACACGCCGCCGCCCTGTCGGATGGCCGAAGGCCCGAAGTGCGCCCG
>JBPOJN010000015.1:0-11739 GCA_052033505.1 Myxococcota bacterium
CATGTCGTGCTGGGCAACCCCGACGATCAAGCCACCAATGATGTTGATGACCAGAATCAGGATGCCGGCCACGGCATCACCGCGCACGAATTTCGAGGCACCGTCCATCGATCCGTAAAAGTCCGCCTCGCGCGCGATTTCTTCGCGGCGCCTCAAGGCTTCTTTATCGTTGATGATGCCGGCGTTCAAATCGGCATCGATGGCGAGCTGTTTACCCGGCATGGCGTCCAAGGTGAAACGCGCGGAGACTTCGGCGATGCGGCCGGCACCCTTGGTGATGACGACGAAGTTAATGATAACCAAGATCGCGAACACGATGAAACCAACCACGTAATTTCCGCCGACGACGAAATAACCGAACGCATGAATGACCTGTCCCGCCGCTCCCTCGCCCTCGGCGCCATGCAACAGGATCAAACGCGTACTGGCGATGTTGAGCGCCAAACGAGCGAGCGTCGCTAGCAAAAGCATCGTCGGGAAGACCGAGAAATCCATCGGTTTATAAGCATAAAAAGCCACGAGCAGGATCAGGATCGAAAACGAAATCGAAGCGACCAGGAGCACGTCGAGCAGGAACGGCGGCAACGGCAGGATCATCAGGAGCACGATGCCGCCGATGCCGCAGATCAGCAGGAAGTCGCCGCTCTCGCGAAAAATATTGGCGATAGTTTTATTCTCGGACATCGATCAAAATCTCCTCTCGGCGCGGCGTTTGTGCATTTTGTAGACGTAGGACAAGACGCGCGCGACCGACTCGTAGAGCTCGGCCGGGATCGAATGGCCCACGCGGACTTTCCGGTACAGGCCGCGCGCAAGCTCGGGATATTCATAGATCGGCACGTTGTTTTCGGCCGCGAGCTTGCGGATCAAGGCGGCGATCAGGTCCGCGCCCTTCGCGACGACCTTGGGTGCGCGGTCGGCATTCCGGCGGTAGCTCAAGGCGACCGCGAAATGCGTGGGGTTGGTCACGATTACGTCCGCTTTCGGCACGGCTTTCTGGATCGTGCGCTTGGCGCGTTCTTTGCGGATCTGGCTTACTTTCGCACGCACGTGCTCCGAGACTTGGTTTTCCTTCATCTCCTGCTTGAGCTCTTGGCGGCTCATCATCATTTTTTTGTGCAGAGCACGCCACTGGTAAACGTAGTCGATGATGGCGACGAGAAACAGAAAGATACCGACTTTAACAGCGAGACTGAAAAAAAGACCGCCGCTCCAGCGTATCGACTCCCAAAACGACGCGCTAGGCAGGAGCGTGATCTGCGTCAAATGGGATTGCAGCGTGAAATAAACGATGGCCCCGATGGCGAAAACTTTCAGGATGTTTTTCCCCATCTGAAAGATGTTTTCCTTCCGGAAAATCTTCGAGAAACCTTCGAGGGGATTCAAGGCTTCGAGTTTTGGCGTCAACGACTTGGGTGAAAATAAAAGCCCGGTCTGGATCAACGAAACCACCAGCACGCCGGCGAAAAGACTGAGACTGATGAATGCGACCGTCTTCGCGACGGGCGCCATGAAGAGCAGAGCCGTGTCGGTCATGGCGTCCATGGAGGAGGCCTGGCCGAAGAAGCGAGAACCGAAAAGCTCCTGCGTGCCCTGGAGGAAGTCTCGCGATAAGTCGTCACCGAAAATGATGAGCGAAATCGACGCCGCGGCCATGACGGCGAGCGAGGTCGTCTCGTTGCTGCGCACGATTTGCCCTTCCTCGCGGAACTTCTCCTGCCGCTCGGCGGAGGGCTCTTCGGTTTTCTCCTGACCTATTTCTTCCTCTTCGGCCATCGCTTAAAATCTCCGTCCTTCTAAAAAAGACCGTACCCTTTGCGCGCCATTTCATGCGCGAACGCCTGGAACTGGCTCACCATGTGCGGAAACGTCGTCAGCACCAGGATGAACCCCACGATGATGTTAACGACGAAGGCCATGTTGAAAAAAAGATTCATCTGCGGCGCGGTTTTCGACATCACGCCGATAACCGCCTGGATGACCAGCATCGCGACCAAGACCGGCGCCGCGAGCCGGAACGAAATCTCGAAAGACGTGCGCAGAAATTCGACCAAGCGATCCTTCATGCCGCCCATCTCCCACTGCGGCAGGCCGATCGGCAGTCCTTGGTAGCTTTTGACCAGCACTTGGAAAAGATCGTGATGCAGGTTCGCCGCGAGAAAAAGAAGCGTCATCAGCAGCGTGCCTAATTCGGCCAGCGCCGATACGTAGGAATTGTTCTGAGGATCGAAAAGGGAAGCCAAGGAAAACCCCATCTGCAAGGACGACCATTCGAGCGCGCCTTGGATGGACAGGAAAATCAAGCGCGCCGCGAACCCGATGAAAAGCCCGATTCCGGCTTCGCGCGCCACCACGGTCAAAAGTACGCCGTTGCTCTTCCAGAGTTCGGAAGGAATCGGGGCTTGAAAATGCAGGATCAAGATCGAAAACAAGATCGGGAAGAGAAGCTTGACCGGGCCGGGCAACGTTTGCCCGGAGAAACCCGGCATCGCGATCAAAAGCCCACCCATGCGGAAGGAGCCCAAAGCAATCTTCAATATGTCTTCGAACCAAAGCATCGTTTTTATCCCCTAATGACCGATGTAATTCGGAAAACCGCCCAAAAATTTCTGTGTAAAACTCATCATCGCTTGCAGCATCCAGTGGCCGCAGACGATCAGCGTCGCCGCGATCGCGAAGAGTTTCGGCACGTAAGACAACGTCGCTTCGTGCAGCTGCAACACGGCCTGCAGAAGGCTGATCGCGATGCCGATGACGAAACCAACGGCCAAAATCGGGCCCGAGACCCAAAGGGTGGTCAGGATAGTATCTCTGCCAATCTGCATAATAAGTTGGGGTGTCATTAACCGAAGCTCCTCATCAACGAACCGATGACCAGGTTCCAACCGTCGACTAAAATGAACAGCATGAGTTTGAACGGCAGCGAGATGATGACCGGTGGAAGCATCATCATGCCGGTCGTCAGCAATACCATCGAGATGACCATGTCGATCATCACGAACGGCAGATAGATTAGGAAGCCGATCTGAAAGGCTGTCTTAAGCTCGCTTAAAATAAAAGCCGGGATCAAAAGCGTGATCGGCGTCGTCTTCAAATCCTTGGGTCTTTCTTCGGGAGACAAGTGCGAGAGCGAGAGCATCAGGTTCATGTCAGAGGTGCTCGTTTGGCGGAACATGAACTTCTTGATCGGCGCCGAGGCTTCGTCAAAGGCCGTCATGTAATCCATTTTTTCTTCCAAGAAAGGCGTCACGGCTTTCGAATGCACTTCCTTGATGACGGGGCTCATCAGGAAAACGGTCAAGAAAAGGGAGAGTCCCACGATAACTTGGTTCGGCGGCGATTGATGCACGCCGATCGCCTGGCGCAGCAGCGAGAGCACAATCACGATGCGCGTGAATGACGTCATCGTGAGCAGGATCGCGGGGGCCATCGACAGCACCGTCATGAAGATCAGGATCTTCACCGCGCCGGCGACTTCGGTGGAATCTTTTCCGGAACCGAGCGAAAGCGTCAGGTTCGAACCGGCCGTCTGGCCCGTCGAAGCCGCCCACACCGATCCGCCTGCGCAGACCGCGGCGATGCCGACGAACAGTGCCAACAGCAGTATTTGGCGGTTCCGCGTCAGGAGTTTAGTGCACCCTTTTCTTGGCCCAAGAATCGCCCGATCGAGCTTCGATAGGTTCGGGACGAAACTCATCTCCCGACGCTCTCCCCCCGAGTGGTTTAAGTTCCTTGACGGCCAAGGCCACTCGTTCGGAGAGCGTGGGAGATTTTTCAGGGGGTGGCACGTTTTCAGATAAGGACTCGGTCATGTTCGCCAAGGCCTCCGCTGCAGGATCAAGATGCGAGGCGAAGTCTTTAGGCATAGTAGAAACAGACACGGTGTTTGCGGCCGCCAGTCCCGGTTGCGGATGCGTGTACAAAAGCTGCATACCGGTCTCTGAGACGCCCAAGAGCAGATGCGCCCCCTCGAAATCTACGGAGATGATCTGGCGCTTCAACCCCATCGGAATGGTCTGGCGGATCCGGAACGTCGACTCATCGGCATTCTTTCCTACAAAAATCCCAGAGCGTTTACGCAAGAAACTTGCCGCGACCACGATCAACGAAGAGACGAATAAAAATGCGAGGACGGTGCGCAGCCAAGGAACGTTCGCTTCTTTTTTTCCTCCCTCAAGAAGATGGGCCGTATCCTGTGGAACCGCAGTTTCGACGACCGTCGCAACCGCTTCTTTCGCCGGTTCTTGCTTCTTCACGATCTCGTCCTTGAAGAGCGGCATCGCATCGCCATCGCGCGCGATCGTTCCGGCGCTTCCCGTCCCTAAAGACGCCGCTATGTCGCGGTCTTCGATGACTTTTGCGACTTCACCGGCTTCCAACGGCGCGATGCCTTTGGCTGAGGCGTCGACCGTGGCAGCGTTCTGAGCCTGCAGCGCGATTTTTTCGGTTAATTTTTCCGCGGCTTTTTTATCGGCCGTTTTTTTAGCAGCCGTTTTCGAGGCCGGCTTTTCCGCTTCGGCCTGTGCCGAAATTCCGATGCTCAGCGAGAGGACCAACGCAAAGGCAAAAACGGAATGGGTTAATTTTTTCATGATACCTCCTTGGCGGCGGCAGGCGCGGCATCCGCTGCAGGTGCTTCCGCGGCAGATTCGCCTTCGTTTTTCAGGACATTGGTGATTTTAATTCCGAGACGGTCGCCCACTTCCACGATCTCGCCCTGGGCCAAGGCATGGCTCTGAAGTTGAATAATGAAAGGATCTCCGACTTTTTGGTTCAAGGGGATCACGGAGCCTTTTCCGCATTTCAAAATGTCGCCGATGGTGAGTGTGGCCTCGCCCAACTGGACTTGGAGTGTGACGGGCACGTCGTACACGAAAGACACGTCGTCTAATCCCGCCTTGGCCTCGAGCGGAGAAGGAGCGGCTTTTGCGGCTTCACTCATGGGTGGACTCCTCGTTGTGTTTGTCTAAGCGGGAAATGATTTGTACGGCGCGGTTTTGGTTGAACGCGCCCACGGAAGCGGAGAACATCGGGCGGCCACGCACGAGCACGAGCGCGTTCCCGTCATCGAGATGCAAAGGAAACTCTTCGCCGACTTGCAGGCCCAAAGCCTGCTTCAACGATACGTGCATGTTCCCCGTGTAGACGGTGACCGGGATCGGCAGGCCTAAGATGGCTTCGCGCACCGCATCCGACCACTGACGGTCGTTGCCTTCCTGAGAAACTTCGGCGTGACCTTCGGCCGCAACCGGGTCTTTGCCGGCGCCGCTTAAAATATCCTTCGGAAAGATCGCGACGACGTCACCTTCTTTGCCATCGGAAGCCATGCGAAACGAAGCCTTCAAGGCATCAAAGTTCCAACCTAACTGCGCTAATTTCTGCGGATCGGTGATGAGACGACCCAGTTCGAAATTCCAATTTCCGTGCGACTTCCAGCCTCTTTCGATCAGAGAAACGACGGGTTCCATCAAGCGGCTTAAGAAAACCTGCTCCAAGCGGGTCAATGCGCCTTTTTTCTCAAAAGCGCCGGATCCTCCGAGCATTTTCCCGTAGATCGCGAAGAAGGCAACGCGGTCGATGCGGAAGAGGCCTTCGAGGCTTTTCTCGGTATCGGACCAAGGAATCACGATGGAATTTTCGAGCGAGATTTCGGCAATCGCTTCGGTCGACGGGATCATGTCGTCTTTGGTGAATTCGAAACGGACCTCGGATCCGGAGATTTCCGTCAGGGCTTGTTGGATCAGGGGAGCAGCTGTCTGATGGACTTGGTCCGCGATCTTAACCTTGTCCTGCCCTTGAGAAGCTGACTTCAAAATATCGTAGGTGACCGTCTCGCCTTCCCACAAACGGTCGACCGCGCGCGCAGAGCCCGCAGACTGCCGGAGCAGGTCTCGGATTTCGTCGGCGTTTAAGATCGGCTCGGCCATGACTTCAAGTCCCCCGCGCACAAAGGGAGCAAGCGCCATGCCATAAGACAGATCCGAAAAGACCCGTTAAAAACTTATTATTTTCAATTGGTTACGATGATGGATCGAAACAGCTCCCACCTAAAGAGGTCGGAAAAAATTGCCGTTACGCAGCTTGTCTCGAAAACTTTGCCTACCAGAACCCACTTACGGGATCTGGGATCTCAGAGTAGCCTAGCTCTCCATTTCCGAGGCGTCCTCGGAAACCATCACCCCAACACATAGCCTCTGATGCTGTCGTCACAGCACAGCTGTGATCCATTCCCCCCGTATCGATGTCAGCGATACCAGTCACCGGACTAGAGGCCTCATCGACAAGGGCCACTGGCAGTGTACGTCCTGAATTCCCACTTACACCCCAGCATAAAATCCCACCGCTTGTTGTCACCGCACAGGTACTAACAAAACCTACTGAGATATGAGCGACATCAAAAAGATCCGAAGTGCCGGGCGTATCCTTCACCATCACCGGACGCTGCTGATTTGAGGACAAAGCAGAATCGTTACCCAAAGCCCCAAGGTTATCGCTCCCCCAACAAGTCATCTCCCCCGTCCCAAAAAGAGCGCATGTGTGGGCATCGCCCGCAGCAATTTGAGTGATATTCGATAAGTTTCCGGGACCCGATACTTTCAGAACAAAACCAGGGGTACTCGTATTGCCACCGGCCCCATTGCCTAGCTCACCAGAAGAGTCGGAACCCCAGCATTGGACTTCACCCGTATCCATCAAAGCGCAGGTGTGTACGGCTCCTGCATCAATCTGCGTCACTCCCCCCGTGATATTCGAGACAGGCCATGGCAAAGAAGATGGAACTCCGGGCGATCCATTGCCGAGACTCCCGAAATCGTTGGCTCCCCAGCAGAGGATGGTCCCATCCTCTTTTAAGGCACACGTATGCCTGAGCCCTGCCGTAACTTGAGTGATCGAAGTGAGAGGTCCATTTCCAGATTCGTTGAGGACATAGACCGGTGTGCGCGTGAAGGGAGCCGCGACGGAATCGTCTCCTAGTTGCGCATCGGCATCATTTCCCCAACAAACGACACGACCATCTCCTAAGACAGCACAAGCATGAGAATCCCCAGCCGCAATCTGCGTAACATTTGAGAGAGGTGTGCTGCCACCACTAGGATCTAAAACGGTCACCGGAATGGCCGACGGGATGTCCGCATCCTCACCATGACCCAATTGGCCATAGCTATTACCCCCCCAACAAGAAACTTGACCTGAAGTCAGCAGAGCACAGGAGTAATCATTCCCGGCGACAACTTGAACAACACCGGACAAATTCGCTTCGCCGGTGGCATCCAAGACAGAGACGGGAGATGTGGAATTCACAGCACTGCCACCGTTGCCAAGCTGACCGGAGATATCTTCTCCCCAACAAAAAATCTCAGAATCGTTCGTTAAGACACACGTGTGAACGCTATTATACCCCGACTCAATCCGAGAGATGCCCGTCAGATGACTTGTTTCATCCGATCCGACGACAAAAGTAGGGATAGGAGATACACTCAACGCCAGACCATTACCAAGAACACCGCTGATTCCAGCTCTCCCCCAACATAAGGCCTCTCCCGTCGCGATCACAGCACAAGCATGAGATCCACCCGTGGTGATTTGAGTGACATTCTCAAGAGAGCCGGTGTCGTCTGTATTTCGGACCAAGACCGGAAGATGGGAGTCGACTTCAGATCCGCCATTACCCAGCTTGCTATCAAAATCACTCCCCCAGCAGAGAGCCGCACCTTGCTCAGTCACGGCGCATGTATGCTCGCTATTTGCAGAAACCTGCACAACACCTGTGAGATGCGCACTTCCATCTTCAGAAAGAACAAAACCCGGCAAATGCTGACCTCCTCCAGGACCATTCCCTAAAACTCCACTCGTATCGTATCCCCAGCAGAGAAGTTCTTTTGCATCCGTCACGGCACAGGTGTCATCACCTCCGGCCGCAATTTGGACCACACCCGTCAGAGGTGCACTACCCGTCGTATCCAAAACTTGCATCGGCAATTCCGAATCCGTCACGCCGGCTCCATTCCCCAGCTGGCCGCCACTGTCAGTGCCCCAACACAAGACCTCACCTGCATCTGTCAGCGCACACGTATGGCCCACACCTGCAACTACATCCACTACACCCGTCAGAGGACCACTCCCCGTCGTGTCTAAAACTTGCGTCGGCAAACTTGATTCTGCCAAAGAGGCGCCATTACCCAACTGAAAAAAATCATCGTTGCCCCAGCACCATACTTCTCCGACATCCGTCGCGGCACATGTCTGACTCTCGGCTGCAGCGACTTTTCGAACTCCCGTCAGAAACCCCGTACCCGCTTCGTCCAAGACCTGTACCGGCGAGCGCTGCGAGGATCCATCGCTCGTCGTTCCATTACCCAACTCGCCATAATCGTCATCTCCCCAACAAAAAACTTCTCCCCCATCGGTAACCGCACAAGCATGAAGAGATCCCACAGCAAGATCCACAGCCGACAACCTAGGCCTTCCCGTCACTTCGGTGGACGCAGAGCTTTCGCCACTGCCACCGACTGCGGTCACCACAAAATAATACATCGTTCCATTCACCAGCCCCGTATGCACGTAGGGACTCGTGACGTTCTCGTGTTTCATACCACCGCTGAGAGTCGCGTAATTAGCCGCCGTCACTCCCGTGACCTCTGCCATGTACACATGATAGCTCGTCGCACCCGCAACAGCATCCCAGGTCAGAGTCACCGTCGAATCGCCTCCCACTGCGACCACTCCGGTCGGAGCCGAAAGACCCGATGAGGAACTACAGCCTCCCGTCATATCTGCGGTGGATGTTAAAAAAATACCCGCCACGGCTAAAAACATGATTTTTCTCAACATCATAGATCTCCTCGAGGTGAATGGAGGGCGCACTATCTCTTATATCTTTCTTGAATGACAACACAGAATTGGATGTTGGGCCCAAAAAATGTATTCCTATGAATAGTCGCAACTTACTGGATGGTAAAGTCGGTGAAGTAGATTTTTTTGACCTCGCCCTTTTTCAGAAATTTATTGAACGCTGCCCTGATGTCTTCTTTTAAAAACGCCTTGCCTGCTGAAGATAGGATCTCGCGCAGGGTCATGTCGTTGATGAGAAAGAGTAGCGCGTCCCGCAGTTCGGGCGTGCGTAACTTGATCTCCTCCATGGTCTCGGGATTCGAACACTCCATGGCCATTTGGAGTTTCAAATAATGCAGGGAGTTCTTCTCGACGACGTTGACGATGACGGGTTCGAATTTATAGAGCGCGGCTTCCGAGGGCGGGGCACCTTCGCCACCTTCTCCCTCGCCTTCGGCTTTCGTTTCTTCTGTACCGCCTTCTTTGGCTCCATGCCCTTCTTCGGCTTTGGCCTCTTCTCCGCCTTCTTCAGCCTTGGCATCCTCTTCGGCTTTCTTTTCGTGTTTTTCGGGGGCCTCGCCTTCCCCATGCTTGGAGTCTTCCGCGCCTGCTTCTTTGTCCTCAGCCTTGGCTTTCTTCTCTTTGTGATCCGCCTTTTCGGCCTTCGCGGGTTTACCGCCTCCCGCGAAATGCATACCGGCCGCGCCCAAACCACCGCCCAAGATCACGGCGCCCGCGATCATGACGATCTTGTTCGACAAAAAGGCGAACATTGACTTCTTTTTCGCGGGCTCACCCTCCGGCACGCCTTCCGCGGGAGGAGCGGGCGGCGGCGAGGCTTCGGGCGGGGTTTCTTCATCGGCCATACGAACTCCTTATATTACGAAAATAATATTACTGTCCTAAGGTAACCAACTGAGAGAGCAATTCGTTCACGGTACTGATCGTACGCGAGTTCGCCTGGAAACCTCTTTGGATGATGACCATCTTGATCAGCTCGTTGGCCAAGTCGACGTTCGATTGTTCGAGCGTGCTCGCAACGATGGTGCCTTTTCCGGCCGCACCAGGATTCGCGATGACGGAGGGCCCAGACTCCAAGGTCTCAGTATAGTTATTACTGCCGGCGCGGACGAGGGCCTCTTCATTATTGAAGGTCGCCAAGATCAATTGACCGATCGTCTGCGTGGTGCCGTTGGTATAACTTCCGGTCACGGTGCCGTCGATGGAGACCGCGATACTTTTCAAAGATCCCGAGGAAAATCCGTCTTGGGTGATATTCGTGACGGCAGATTCGTTACCGAACTGGGTCGCTCCATCGAGACCCGTGCCTCCGTCCGTAATGCTATTACCGAAGGTGAAGTCGATGACTTGATTTGCCGTCGCACCGATGAAATCAAAATCGCTGCTCGCCGTCGTCATATCATCCAAGGCGCCGTCGCTGGTGAAAGTCAGAGTACCATTGGCGGCCTGGAAATTACTTCCCGGCGTTCCGCCGGTCACTTCCGCTCCGTTTACCAAGGCATGCCACTCCCAAGAATTGGATGCTGATTTTCTAAAATACACTTTCATCAAGTGACTGTTTCCAAGCGAGTCGTAGATCGTAAGTCCGGAGGAATAATCCGAAGTGTCCGTTGGATTATCCACGTCAAAGGCCGCCGGAACGGTGGAGTTTGAGTTTAAGTTGACCGAGAGACCAACCTCGGCAGTGGCCCGCGGCGGCACAGGGGTATTGGCGATCTGAAGATCACCCACATTCGAAGTGATGTTGCTCGAGGCATCCACGGTGAAGACTTGAACTCTCAATTGGTCAGAATTGACCAAAAATCCCTCTTTGTTGAAACTAAACTGTCCGGCACGCGTATAGAAGAGCGACCCGTCGATAGAGTTTTTGACAACGAAAAATCCCCGTCCGTCGATGGCCATGTCGGTCACCGAGCTCGAAGACTCGAAACCGCCCTGCCCGAATTGTGGGGAGATGTTGGAGACGCGCGAACCGAGACCGATGTTGGATTCGCTACCGGCGAGAATATCCTCGAACGAAGCACGACTGGCCTTGTAGCCGATCGTGTTCACATTCGCGATATTGTCGCCGATGACGGAAATGACGTTGCCGTTGGCATTCAAGCCGTTGACGCCTGCAAACAAGGCGCTAAATAAACCCATAAATACCTCCCTTAGATTAACTTCTAACCGATAAAATTTGTTCCATTGCGAGAACGCGAGTGCCGACGAAAAGTTGCATCCCTCCGGAGGCGAAGTCCACTCCGGTCACGGTGCCCACCATCATGGGATCGACGGCGACAGCTTCCCCCTGGGGATTTACCGCCGAGACCTCCATCTGATAAGTTCCAGCGGCCAGATCTTGACCCTGGCCGTTCTTACCGTCGAAATCAAAATGATGAATGCCCGCCTGTTGTTGATTGTAATGAATCGTCCGCACGATCGCTCCGGTGGAGTCCTTTAGGCGCACCATGACGTCGTTGGCAGGGTTGGGGAGCTGGAAAGCGATCTCCGAAGGACCGCTGCCGACTTCTACTTGGTCGCCGATAGCCTCGACTTTTTTACCGATCATCGACACGGCGTCGAAGCGGCTGTTGGCGCTGCCGGCATTGGCGAGATTTCCGAGAGTGTTGTTGATATTGAATAACTGCTCGAGCTGTCCGAACGACGTCATTTGGTTCGCAAACTGCGTCGCATCGGGCGGGGTCAAAGGATCTTGGTTCTGCAACTGGGCGACCAGCATTTTCAGGAACTGATCCTTCGTCGTCTGTGAATTCGAAGCCGAGCTCTTCTCTGAAGAACCGGAGCCCGAGGTCAGCGCGGCTGCCGCGGAATTCGTCGTGATATCGGAAACAGAATACATGGTGCCTCCTTAAAAATTAAACTTTCATGCCGTCATATCGAGAA
>JBPOJN010000004.1:0-9329 GCA_052033505.1 Myxococcota bacterium
ATCAAGTCGCCCGCGTACTGTTTAAAAATCGCGCGCGGGTCCAAAGTCGCTCTCTTGCGAACATCAGATTCTTCGTGAGAAACATAGGTATAGTTTGGAAAAAGACTCCGGCTTAAAGTGGACTTCCCTGACTGCCGCGGCCCGATAATAGTAATCACCGAATATTTTCGGGCCATCTCTTTTAAAATAGGCTCAAAATCCCTCTTATACATTATTGATATAATTCAGTTATTTTAAAATAGTGTCAATTAAAATTTTAACTTTTAATTATACCTATTAAAAATAGGAGGTCGCTAATACCACTCCCGCCGGTAGGGCCTGGACCCAAAGAATGGCCCGGCTTGCGGTCAGACCACCGTAAATCCCGGCGATGACGACGCAGGAGAGAAAAAATGTTTTCAGAGAAAGGGCCTGCGCAGGATCCGCACAAACCAGGCTCCAAACCAAACCTGCCGCGAGAAATCCGTTATAAAGTCCCTGATTCTTCGCTAAAACCGCTGAGGCTTGGGCTTTTTCGCGGTCCATGCGAAAAATTTTAAGTCCGACCGGCTTGGTCCAGAAGAACATTTCCAACACCAAAAAAACCGCATGTTGGAGGGCGATCGAGACGATCAAAACGTTCATGACGTTGACAGTTTCCATAGTCCCCTCATAGCGCTTCCGCCCTTCCTCTCAAAAAAGAATCTTAAAAATGATCCTGATTCAAAAAACCGTTTGATGATCGAAAACGACCGGAGTAAAAATACGGCCTCTCAATGAACGCCCTCACTACTCAAAATCCGCAGGACACGGAATTTATCCGAAAAGGCATCGATATTTGGATGATTCGGGATAATTTAAGCCTTTCTTTCGAAGAACGCGCTTCCCAGCATTACAAGACCGTACAGCTCATCGACGAATTAAAACAGATTGGAAACCGTGCCCGATCTCTCGGATCTTCTCAAATTATTGATCCACAGCCCCGTTGATTTCGTGCTCGTGGGAGGTTTCGCCGCCGTCCTGCACGGCTGCAATCAAACGACCCGCGACTTAGACATCTGCGTCCTTTCCTCCGAAGAACAGGTGTCTTTGTTGAAGGACGTCCTCAAACCCTACCATCCGCGCCACCGCATGACCGAACCCAAGCTATCTTTTCTGGAAGACTCGTGCTTTTCCGACAAACAAGATCTCTATCTGACCACCGATTTGGGGTTGCTCGACGTGATCCATCACATCGAAGGCATTGGCGGTTATTATGACGTGCTCCGGAACTGCGAAGAGATCGCCATGTACGGGGGGCAATGCCGTTTGATTTCTCTGGAAGACTTGATCCGCAGCAAAAAATCCTTGGGCCGGCATCGAGATTTGACGATCATCCAGGAGTTGGAAGCCATCCAAGCGGAACGAAGAAACAAATCACTTAAGACTTAGCGCTGTAAATTGATGTTGTTGCTTCCGTCGCCGGAGGCGGGCGCGGGGACTTGTTCGTCGAGTTCGGGATAGGTCTGGAGTTTGTTACGCAGCGTCCGCACACTGATACCCAAACTGCTCGCGGCGTGCGTGCGGTTGCCGTGATGTTGCTCGAGTGCTTTGCGGATCATTTCGTATTCCATTTGATCCAAGGTTTTCAAAGGCTCGGAAGCGGCAAGACCCGGACGCGACGCTTCGGGTTTCCGGTCGTCGAAGGAGATTTTTGTGATCACCGGACCTGCCGTCATGAAGCTCGTGCGGATCAGCACGTTTTCGAGTTCACGGATGTTTCCTGGCCAATTGTAACGGCAGAGTTGTTCGGTGGCCTCGATGCTTAAGCTCAAAAGCCGCTGTTTGTGCTCGCGCGCGAAACGCTCGAGAAGGTATTGGGCCAAGACCGGCACATCTTCCAAGCGCTCGGAGAGCGGCGGCACTTCGATGGAAATCACGTTCAAGCGGTAAAAAAGATCTTCGCGGAAATGTCCTTTTTTCACCCAGTCGTAGAGGTCGCGGTTCGTGGTCGCAATCAGACGGACGTCCAAGGGAACGCTTTTCTCGCCTCCGATGCGGTACATCTCGCGCTCTTGGATCACGCGCAGCAGTTTCGACTGGAGGCCCACGTCCATTTCACTGATTTCGTCCAAAAGGAGCGTGCCTTTTTGGGCGAGCTCGAATTTGCCCATGCGTTGACCGACCGAGCCCGTATAGGCACCCTTCTCGGACCCGAAGAGTTCAACTTCGAGAAGCGAATCCGGCACGGACGCGCAGTTGAGACCCACGAAATGATGGCGCGACCGCTTGGACCGCATGTGGATCGTGCGCGCGAAGATTTCCTTTCCGGCACCCGAAGGCCCGGAGAGCAGAATCGTGATGTTACTGTCGGCGACGTTTTGAAGCAGGCCGTACGCTTTTTTCATCAGCGGATGTTTGTGGATGCTAGGCAGCAGGTCCAAACTGATGTAATTTCGTCCGCCGAACTCCTCTTCGCGTTTCACCGCATGCTCCACGGACACGGCTTTTTGTAAGGCCTCTTCCAATTTCTCAATGGAAAAGGGATTCGGCAGGTAATCCACAGCTCCATTGACCAAGGCGTCCATGCATTTCTGAGTGGACTCCGGCGAGGTCGCAGCGGAGGTGATGATGATGCTGAGATTCGGGTAGGATTCCACGATCGCCTTCAGATCAACTGCAACTTTTGCAGAAAGGAAGGCGGTATCAACCACGAGAAGGTCGACGTTCTGCTTCAAAAGCTCATCCATTTCCGCGCGTTGCGACGCCTGCAAGACGAACAACTTCCGCTCTTCCAAAGAGGAGACTAAAACTTTCCGAAAAGAATCCTGAGCTTCCGCCACCAAAATCTTCATTCAGCCCCCCCTGCCACGCAAACGATCTTAATACGTTTCGTTAATGATTACCGATTCCTTGAAGCAATAGGTCCGCTTGTCCCAAAGTTTGAAAAACTTCCCGCAGCTGATTCTTGGTCGGTTCCGGAATGGAGGTGTTACGATCGGAGTATTCTTTCCACAAAACGTCTCCGCGGTCCGACTGGCCTTCATGGCGATAAGCATCCATTAACGCGAGGATGGTTTCGAGCGGAGGTTTAAAATCCGGCGCCGCGGCCCGCATCGCTTCGAATCTTTGCACGGCGTCCGCGTAATTTTCCTGTGCAACCGCGAGCTGGATGCGCTCGGTGTCGACCTCTTCGCGCAAGACTATGTCGTCGTCACCTTGGAGTAAGGTCAGAAATTGGTCGGCCTTCCCGAATTGCTTGGCCTTGCGCGCACATGCGGCGCCTTGCACGATGGCCGGGAAGAAAATATCGCCGCGTATGCCGGCGCTCAGCAGAGACTGGATCTCGTCGGCGCATTCTCCGTATTTTTTCTTCGCCTCGAACGACAAAGCGCGTGCCGTGTGATAAAGGCTCCGTTCTTCGGAATTAGCAGGGGCACCCTGGAAAAATTCGAGGATCATGTCAGCCTTCCGGACCTCTCCCATGATGGCGTAAGTCTTCGCGAGCTCCAAAAGCACGCGGCGGCGGCGGAAATCTTTTCCTTCGGCTTCGGCCAAGATTTTGTAAAAAAAACGCGCGCCTTCCTCGCTCATGCCGCCGTCGACGTAGCCGCGTCCCATCCAGATCATGATTTCATATTTTTCGGGAGAGGCGTCGATCGCCTGGCGAAATCTTTCACAGAGAACTAAAAACTTAACATAGTCTTTTCTCTTCCAATAATCGGGGGCTACATCCAGAAGCAATGACCCGATAAGCCCCGAGACGTCTTTTATGAGTGGATCTTCTCCTGCCAATACAAAATGAAAGGGCAATAAATCCTCAATCTTGCTTAAGGCATTTTCAAACTGATTTTGGCGCAAAGCTAAAAACGATGTGAGAAGCGTCGCCTCTCGGTAAGGCCCCTGTTGTCTGTTGGGATAATCCAATTGTATTTTCTGAAGCTCAAAGCGAACTCGTGGATAAAGTTCGACAAGATCGTACTTCAGCGCCAGACGCATCCACTGAAGCCTCGCCATGATTTCCAAAGTCGTTCTCGACCCTGCACTTTTCATTCTCTCGGCGAAAGCACGAAACTCATTGATCAGCTTTTCACGATCGAGCTCTGACTGTGCCTGGCACTGAAGAAGTCTGTATTCAATAAAATCTCGCGAATAAGGTTCTGTATAAAGAGACTGAAATTTTTCGTAGAGAAGGCGTGCTTGCTCTATTTTCCCTATCTGGAAAAGAGACTCTGCTCGATAGAGTAACGACACTTTGGCCACAGGACTTTGAGGATTTTCTAAAAATGTCGCCGCTACTTTCTGATACCATTCTTCAGCCTTCGCATATTTTTTTTGCCAAAAAAGACTGTCTCCGTAGCGAAGCGCCATATGCTCTGTAAGCTCATGGCGATTGATCGTTTCGGCCAAGCTCCACATGTAGTCCTCTGCGCGAAGATAGCGCTTTCTTCGATAGTAAGTCTCCATGATCAAAGAACGAAAAGAAGAGGCCCAGCTCGGCTCGCGGCTCCACACATTTTCATACTGCCGGACTCTCTTCAAGCAATCGATGTATCGTTTTTTTTCGAGATCAATCAGGGCCAGGTGATACTGAGCCTTCAGATGATAGGGAGATTCGGGAAAATGCTCGGCCGCATTTTCATAAGCTTGAAAGGCATCGTTCCAAGACTGACTCGCTTCTTTCGCCGAAGAATTCAGAGCGACATTAAATAAAAGATCTGCAACTAGATATTCTTTTTGCATGCGCAGCGGATCAGCGGAATTTTTAATTTCCTGCGACAAAATATCCGCTGTTTTTCGATAGAGACTTAAGCCTTCCCCTGACAAATCATAGGACCACTGGGAGAGTGTAGATAACCCAAGGTCTTCCCACGGATATTCGGGGACCCAAGGTTTCAACGGCTCTTCGACGACGGGATACTTTTGAATCAGAGTGACCTCATGTGTGGGAGAAAACGTCCCGATCGCTGCCAGGATTTCATCCATTGCGCCCTTGCCGGCACCGCGGCAAGGAAGGGAAGATAACAAAAACGAGGCGATATAAAAAACGAAAAAGAAAAACTTTTTCAAGTTTGCCCCTGAAATTTTGCGGCGGAACATTTTAAGACACTTTTCCTGATTCAAAATATTTCAAGATCTTCTGCACGTACTGCCGCGTCTCCGCGTAAGGGGGAACGCCTCCGTAACGCTTCACCGCACCGGGACCTGCATTGTACGCCGCGAGCGCTTTTTCGTTACTGCCGAACGCTTCTTTCATTTGTTTGAAATAACGCACGCCGCCATCGATATTTTCCTGGATGTTGAACGGATTTTTCACGCCTAACTCAGCCGCCGTCCCGGGCATCAACTGCATCAGTCCCTGCGCGCCGACCGGCGAGCGCGCGTGCGGGTTGAATGCAGACTCCGCTTTTACGATCGACTCGATGAGTTTGTGAGGAATCTGATATTTTTCGGAAGCGTTGGCGATCGCTTGGTGGATTTCCTGTAATACCGGCGCGGGCGTTTTCGAGGACATGGCACTTGCGTCTTTATTCGCCGGTCTGGGAGGAGAAGCCGTGGCAGAAACCGATCTAGAAACGGACAGCGCCGGCACCGAAGACTTCCAATAATCCCGAATCGTCATGGCGAAATTTTTCGTGGTTTTTTGCAGGGCCGAGACCGCACCCGTCACCTTGGCGTTTAAGATTTTTTCGAACGGACGGGTTCCCGTAGGAACCGGAGCGCTCAATATTTTATTCGTCTCGGGCGGAGCCAGCTTCTCCAAAAACCCCACGGATGCGAGTGGTTGCGTCATAAATAATGGATTTCAGAAGGAGCAAGAGGAATGCCAATCGAAAGAATCAAAGATACCGGGTGGTTAGAAATATCGATGGCGCATCAACCCGGAATTTTTTGCCTAGTCCGTCAAAAATAAAACGACGCCCGGAGGGTTACTCCGGGCGTCGTTTCGATAAGAGCGTTACTGAACTTTTTAGCCCTGTAACAAGCTCAAGGCTAATTGCGGCAACTGGTTCGCTCTCGCAAGCACGGTCACACCGGCCTGCTGGAGAATCTGCTGCTTCGACAGATTCGCCGTTTCCGAGGCGATATCGACGTCGCGGATAACGGATTCTGCGGAAGACAGGTTCTCTTGGCGTGTATTCAATTCCGCCACGGCGACGTCCAAGCGGATGGACTTCGAACCGACGTCGGAACGGCGATTTTGAAGCTGACGGATGGTGCTGTCCATGATGAGGATACCGGCCGCGGCATCGGTGGCCGAACTCACATCCAAGTCGGCCAAGGTATCACCGCCGACCGAAACGCTCGTGGTCGCACTGATACCGGTACCGGACAGAGTCCAGGCTTCATCGGCGACCAAATCGAACGTCCCTTTGTAGACCGTAACACCGGACGTATCGGAAGCAGGGGTTCCACCATAGTCGAAGCCCAGGACCCTGGCGGAAGCGTTGGCGGCGGTCGTATCGACGTCGATGGCGATATTTCGCCCGTCCGCGGCGCTCATGGAGATGGTGTTCGCGGTAGCATCCAGGGAGAACGTGACGCCGGTCTGTGAAGAATAGCCGTTTAACGTGGCCACGAAAGCGGCAGCGCCCGCGTCATTGTTGGTGACCGCGCCGTGAGCGATCGTGACGCCGTTGACGATGAACACATCCGTCGCTTCGAGGGCGGCTCCCGCCGTGTAGTCGTTGAGAGTGACCTCATTGGCATTGACATAGGCCACGACACCAGATTCTCCCGAGACGGAATTGACCGCGTTCACATAGGCAAGGGCGCTCTCGGTCGCAAGCGTGGTGGACACGCCGTCGTCCGTAAACGCGCTGGACCCTACGGAGACGCCGTTGATCACGATGCTCGTCGGTCCCGCAAACGTCGCCGCACCCAAGCTCGCCGCTCCGGAGCTGGCCGCGGTGGAAGTTAACGAAGCGACCTGGCCGATGGCGGAAGAGCGCGTATCGGAGAGGGACAGGCTGACGGTGTCACCGGCGTTCGGGCCGGCTTGGAAGCTCTTATTCGAGAAAGTCCCGTTAAGCAGATCGACGCCGTTAAATTTCGCGGCGTTCACGAGACGGGTATATTCGTTTTGAAGGTCGGCGACCGAGGTCGTTAAATTACTACGGTCAGCGGCGTTGATGGAATCGTCCGCGGCCTGAACGACTTTTTCACGGATTTGCTGGGCAATGTCAGTCAACTGAGAAAGAGCACCGTCGGCGACACCTAAGAGGCTTTGGGCATTGGAAAGGTTGTTTTTGGCAACGCCGATACCGCGGATCTGGGACCTCAAGACTTCTGAAGTCAACAAACCGACGACGTCATCCTTACCGCTATTGATACGAAGACCTGAAGACAGTCTCTCCAGAGACTTCGACAAGTTCTTGCCGCTCTTGGATAACTGATTCTGCGCCTGCAGAGAGGAGATATTGGTATTAATTCTTAAGCCCATAGTGGCCTCCTAATACTTGTGTTGGCCTTCTGGTCCGCTCACCGTTGATCGTACCATGACCAATGCTCAAGATAACGGAGAACAAAATATAAACTTTAAGTAATTTATTCGATTGTATTTATTTTTATCAAAATGATATTGAAATAATTAGATAACTTAAAATATGCTTATTAATTATAAAGTTTTTAAAATATACTCCGTCTATCTATAAGAGAGAAGGAGCGTCTCCATGGCGGGTACCGTAAGTTTTGGAGGTTTACTTTCTGGCCTCGACTCCCAGTCGATCGTGGAGAAACTGGTCGGCCTGAAGACGTCTCAATTGTTGCGCCCTCTGACCGTGCGGCAGAGCGCTTTAAGAGCCCAACAATCCGCCCTACCTTCTATCGTCGCCCAATTCAACGGGTTGAAAGATGCGGCTAAAGCCTTATCCGATACGACCTCGACGCTCTTTCAAACGAAAACCAGCACCTCTTCCAACTTGGAACGCATCGAAGTCATCTCGACAGATTCTCTGGCAGCGCTTGGCAATTACACCATCTCCGACGTATCTCAATTGGCCCAGTCTGACCGTGTCGTCTTCGAAGGAGTCGCGGACAAGACGGCCGCGACCTTCACCACGGGCACGATTTCCATCACCTATAAAGGAGTCGCCACCGACGTCGTCATCACCGGATCCAACAACTCCCTGCAAGGCGTCATGAACGCTATCAACGACGCGGATCTGGGAGTGACGGCCTCCATCATCAATGACGGCGATCCCACGACGCCCTATCGCCTGACCCTGACCGCCGACGACACGGGATCGGATACGACCATCACGCAAAACATCGCCGCGATCACGGGATTGACTGTCGACGCGGACGTGTCTTCCGCCGCCGAAAACGAAGCCCAATCCGCGCTTTTTCAAGTCAACGGCATCGCGCTCCAGAGCAAAAAAAATCTGGTCGACGACGCGATCTCCGGCGTGTCGTTCCGCTTAGTGAAAGAAGACGAAGTCAATACGACCACGATCGCGGTCGGCGTGAACGCGTCCGCCGTGGGCGCCAAAGTGGCCAGCTTCCTGACGGCCTATAACAGCTTCCGCGGAGCGATCCGCACGGCCACGAGGCCGGACGCCAATGGAGTCTTCGGGCCTCTCGGACATGATTATTCCCTGATCAGCGCGGGCGGGGATGTCAACAACGCCCTTTCGAAACGTTACCAATCCCTCGAAGGCCATGCCTACGCGTCGCTGTCACAAATCGGCATCACGGCGGACTCGAGCGGAAACCTCCAGCTCAACAGCACAAAATTTGCGGCCGCCATGGAAGAAGACCCGTCTTCGGTACAATTCCTGTTTCAAGGATCGTCCTCACAGGACGGCATCGCCGAAAAAGTTTATAAAATAGCCGATCGCCTGACCGCCGCCGGAGGCCCCTTCTCCTCCCGCAGCCAGAACATCGACCTGCAACTGAAGCTGATCGACACGGAAGGCGCTAGCCGCAGCGGACGTATCGAAAGCTATCGCGCGCAGCTGTTGAAACAATTCAACCACTTGGAAACCGTCATGCAGGGACTGCAAGGCCAGCAGTCCCAATTGACCTCTTACGTCAACTCCCTGAACGCACTGGGCGCATAATGACCACACAATGAAAATCTAAGAGAGGCCCTCCATGAACTACACCAATCCCTATCGAAAATCCCTCGCCGACCGAATCGCCGCTTCCCGTCCGGAAGACTTGATTCTGATGATGCACGAAGGCCTGATCGTCCGGATCAAGCAGGCCCAATCCGCCGACGATCCGAATGCGGTGCGCACCAAAGAGATCCTGGTTCAAGCCTCGAGCATCGCGACCTCCTTGATCGAAGCCCTCAATTTCGAGGACGGCGGCGACACGGCGCGCAATCTCGAAAAGCTCTACGGCTTCGTGGTCGACGAGCTGGTCCG
>JBPOJN010000027.1:0-3971 GCA_052033505.1 Myxococcota bacterium
CACCTGGATATGTCTGTGTATAAACCCTAGTATCTTGGCAAGAAAGAGAAGATTCTGAATGAGAAATTCGATTTTGAATAGGCATTAGCCAAGCTTGAGGCCGAGGGGGTTCATTCACGGTTGGAACCATGCGAAACCTTCCTAAAAGACGCTCACAGCGCGGAAGAAATCGCATTGAGCGGGGATCTGGCGGCGAAAAAGGATTTTTTGAAAAAGATCGGTTGGAACTTTCATTTGGAATCGCGGCGGCTAAAATTTGAATATGCCGACACGTGGGGGCTTCTTGTGGGGGGCGAAAAAAAGGGCTTAAATTTTGGGGGCTTCGGGGCTTTCCGTGGGGGGCTTTCTTCCGAAATTTCCGAGACG
This sequence comes from Myxococcota bacterium, assembly GCA_052033505.1. Classification (GTDB taxonomy): domain Bacteria; phylum UBA10199; class UBA10199; order JACPAL01; genus JBPOJN01. The sequence continues at coordinate 367 of JBPOJN010000027.1, forward strand.
GCGGCGGCGCCTGCCGCCGCCGTTTTTCGAAAATCCCCTTCCATCGAGGACATGCGGAGAGGGAGGGATTCGAACCCTCGATACCGTTGCCGGTATGCTACCTTTCCAGGGTAGTGCCTTCAACCACTCGGCCACCTCTCCCACCGCAAAACCATGCATTCTCTTTTCAGCAAACGACGCATGTTTTGGGAAACTGGGCGTTAGCCGTCTCAGACGGGTTTGTACACTTTTTTTCATTCCTTTTTCGGGAGACTGTTGTTACCTTCGCGAAAATTTTTAGGAGAGATAATGAAAAAAATTCAAATGATTTTGGCGGCGGCAGTGATGGCAATCGGTTTGGCCGGATGCTGGAATCCCTTTTCGAAGGCCCCCGCGCAGCCCGCATTCGTAGACGCGGATAAGATCGCATCCGTGGTCTCAAACGCAATCTGCCAGAAATATTCCACATGCAACCCGACTCCCGAGTTCAGCAAGGAACAATGCACGAAGGACGCTTCCGCGGGAATTTCGGCGTCTTTGAAGAAAGTCACGGACCTCAAGATCAATGAGACGCAATTGGAAACCTGCAAAACCGCGATCGATCAGATCAATTGTGAAGGCCTGTCGAATCCGAATCCTCCGGCGGGTTGCGAATTTCTTCAGTAACCGCTTCCTCTTTCCGGCGATCCAACCATTCATACACCTGACGCGTCAGCAGAGGCAGGACGGCCTTGGTGACGACGTCCGTGCCTAACGACACCAACAAAGCCGTTAAAGACGGCGTTGGAGCTTCGCTTTGAGCTTTAGTAGGCGCCGGCTCCGACGTGGACGAGGATGCTTCTTCGCCTGACTTTAAGGGCTGATCGGATTTTTTTTCGGAGACAAGACGCGTTCCACCCACGAAGCCGGCCGCGACGGCGATACCTACGCTCGGTAAAGGATACTCCCGCGTCCAAGCGCGCGGATCCAAGAACGCCGAAAGCTCTTTCGCCGTTTTCTGCACCGAACACGCGAATGCCGTTTTGGCGGCTTTCGTCTTGTATTCCAAAAACTCAGCCTTGGTGTTCAGATGCAGTCGTGGTTTCTTCAAAGCGGCTTTCGAGATCGCAACCGTATCGCGACCTTTGTTCGGCAAGTGTTCGCTCATAGGCTTCCATCTCTTTCTTCAATGACTTCTTCTTCGCACTCGCGCGTTGGATCTTCAGCCACAACCCGGGAATCAGCAGAAAAAAAAGCCCCGTCGCCAAGTAACCCGCCCAAGGCCGCCCCGAAACCTCACCGATCCATAAAGACAGCCCGTAAAAAACGAAGACGATGGCGGTCAGCAAAATGCCGATCATGACGAGGATCAAACTTCCCCACCCCACCATGGCCCACAGCGTGTCTTTGATCGAAAGCTTACCCTGAGCGATCCGGGCGCTCATGTAACACGAAAGATAACTGAAGATTTCTTGAAACCGTTCAGTCAAGAGCGCGGCCGAAGGCAAAGACGGTGCTTCTTCGGAAATACCCTTCTCTTGATCGATAGAGTCCATGGCGGTTACCGGCTCTTCCAAAGCGCTCCCAAAATCAAACCGATGCCCGCGGCGATCAATACGGCCGGGACGGGATTGGTCTTGATCTGCTGTTCCAACTTCTTTTCCCATTTCTCCGCTTCTTTGAGGCCTTGCTTATAATAGTTTGCGGCGTTTTCACCGACGACGCCGACGGCATCGGCCGCGATGTCTTTGGAGAGCTTACTTAGTTCTTGGATGTCTTCGCCGATCTCCGAAGCGGTCTTACGGAACTCGGAGCTGTGTTTGGAAAGATCGACAAGATGGGATTGGTCTTTTGAAGCCATGGCCGTCTCCTTTGTTAAAAAGTTAAACGATACACCGCGATCATTATAGGCCTGAGAAAAATTCAGGCCACCTTTTAATTCCGGCTGTTACTGACAGGGTCTTTAGGAAGACTTCTTTTTTTCGGCGTCTTCGAGGGTGGAGAGTTCAACTTGAGCGAAATCCTCGGCATAAATGTTAACCGTAGCGGTCAATAGCGCGATCAACATGGGACCCAGCAGAATGCCGACGGGGCCGAAGACCGCCAGACCGCCGAAAATGCTTAAGAAGAGCAGCATCGGATGCATGTTTTGCTGCATGAGGAAGGGCCGGAGCACGTTATCGATGCTGCCGATGACGATACCGCCGAAGACGATCAGTATCAGCCCCTGCGTGGTTTTGCCTTGCAGCAGTAAGGCAAGCGACATCGGGATGATGGTCGCGCCTGTCCCTAGAGCCGGAAGGAACGAGACCAAGAACGTCAAGGCGCCCCAGACCCAGTATCCCGGAATCTTCAGGAAATAAAAAAATACCATCGCGACCACGGTCTGAAGCATGCTCGTGAGGAAGTGTCCGTAAAAAATACCATGGATCGTGTCATGGATTTCCTTGGCAAGCTTTAGTTCATACCGGTCCTTAATCGGCGTGATGCGGATCAACCCGATCAATATCTTGCGGCCGTCCCTCAAAAGATACGCGAGCACGACCAGCATGATGAAGACGTGCAGTAAAAAATTCGCGGTTTCGACGAGCATCCGCGGCGAATAACGCGCCACCGTTTGCGCGACCGTCGCCATTTCCTTGCGAATAAAGGCGCTGATATTGAGCGACATCCCCAAGAGACGCTCGACGCGCACGCCCATCTGCGTAAGGCGGCTCTGAAGAGACATCAAAAAATCGGAAATCGAGGGATCGGAAGCCGCGTTAGAGTTAGCCAAGACCAATTCACTCAGTTGAGACGTGACCAAAGTTAAGATAACAGTGACCGGCACGATGACGAAGAGGATAATGGAAAGCACCGAAAAAAACGTCGCCACATTCACGCGGCCTCGCGTCCATTTTAGGTAGGTTTCGTGCAACGGCTGAAAAAGAACGGCGAGCGCGACGCCCAAAACAATCGCGTTTAAGAACGGATAAAGGACGTAAAAACCGATCAGCAGCAAGACTCCCAGCAAGACCAGAAAAGCGCGTTGTTCCGTTTTGGGAGAATTTGCCATAGAGCGCGAGTCATAAACTTTCCGCGGAGGACGGTCAAATTTTGTTATGACAGAAGCGAGGTCATTCGATTTTTCAACGGATTCGTTGATGATCATACTGAAGAAATTGGCCGAGCGTACCGAAGATGTTCACAAAATCTCTTGCAGTTTCGTGTCTCCCGTCCCTATTTTACTCGAGGATCAAAATATCGCGACGCATTTGTACCGGACCACTCAGGAATCGATTCACAACAACGAGAGGCCCTGAATCCCATGCCCGAAAAATCCAAAGCTTCTTCTTTATCAAAAAAAACCAAGATCCTGGTCGTCGACGATCATCCCTTGCTCCGGCAGGGCTTAGCCCAAGTCTTAAACGAAGAGAACGACATGGTTATGAGCAGCGAGGCGAGCGACGCGCCGGAGGCCATGGACGCGTTCCGCAAGGATAAGCCCGACTTCGCGGTCGTCGACATATCACTAAAAGGCACAAGCGGTCTTGATCTGATCAAGAGTCTACTCGCGGAATCCCCGAAGCTGCCTATCTTGGTGCTCTCCATGCACGACGAGTCTCTTTATGTGGAGCGCGTCTTGCGCGCTGGCGCGCGCGGTTATC
>JBPOJN010000069.1:0-8908 GCA_052033505.1 Myxococcota bacterium
GTATTTGAACCCGTACTTCGTGCGAAAAATTTCCTTCAGGCTGCTGACGTCGATCAAGCGATAGTGGAGGCGTTTCGCGAACGCCGGCATCCAAGCGTCGATGAAGCGGCGGTCGTTGCTGACGGAGTTCCCGCAGAGCACGACGGGGTCGTTCTTTTTGAAATGACGGTCCGCCAGCGCGATCAGACGCTGCTCGGCTTCTTCGAGCGGGATGCCGGTCTTCACCGCTTCCGTGAGACCGCTCTCACCGTGATGCTTCTTGCACCAGTCGTTCATGGCTTCGAGGATTTCGGGGGGTTGGTAGACCACGCATTCCATTTGGTCCAAGGTCTGAAAGTCATGATCCGTCACGATCGCAGCCGCTTCGAGGATTCGGTCCGTCTTTTCGTCTAAGCCGGTCATTTCTAAATCTATCCAGAAGAAGGGCATTTCCGAGAACTAGAGGGTGCAACGAGGGTTTTCAAGGGAAGGTTTGGAAAAATGTGAAGAAAACCGGAAACTTATTTTTCCAATGATCGAGAGTGGCAGGCGGGGAGAATGGGAAAGTTATGACGTTGAGTGTAAGAGCGCATCAGGTAGATTTGGATGCGTTCCGTAAAGGATTGGTCACTCTTGCTTCTGCGGAGGCTTTGGTCCCAGTCGACGTTTCGCATTTTTTGCCTCGAGGATCTTTTTTTTGCAGCAGGGACGGTGCGATTACCTTGGCGATGTTTCCACCTTTGATGACGCTGCCGTCGTCTAGAAAAACCGTTTCTTTACCGGACCCTTTTTTCCTAAAGGGCGCGGCCGGGCCTTATGTCCAAGTCTCTAATGCTCGAGCAAAATGTATTTTTTTAGATAGTCCTTTGGAATATGTTTTTTATGCGCCCGGCGGCATTCGGTCTTATCTTTTACCCGGTACTGTAAAGGGTCTCGATCTTTTTTATCTTTCTCCTGAAGATGATCGAAATGTGGGTGTCATTCTGGAACCCCTTGCGGCTGCAGCGGCCTTAGAAGGGGCTCAATTTTATGCCCTTCCTTATGATCAGAGAAAAAAAGAGCCATCTCCAACTTTAACCATGACCTAAATCCAAGATCATCTCATAACGCTCGTGGGGGAATAACATGCCAGTTTTAATACCGACGCCGTCACAAATCATCGCCGCTTTTCAAACGCAGGCAAACATCCATTCCGGTCCTTGTGAGGCCGGCTCTCCTTGGTCTCCTACTACCGGCTTGAGTGGGTCTGACAGGTCCCTCTTGTATCATGCCGAAGGACCGGCGGGAAAAATCGCGACGGCACTGACGAAACCTTTAGGGAATCAAGATACTTTAGCGCTCGCTTACAGCCCTCATGTGGTGGCCCCGGTGCACGCCATCGCCGCGAATCCCCTCGATGCTTATCGCTATACATCCAAGGGCAACACCGTCGCCGTGGTTTCCAACGGGACGGGCATTCTCGGCGTGGGAGATTTAGGGCCGCATGCTTTTATTCCTGTGGGCGAAGGGAAAGTCGCTTTGTTCAAGATTTTCGGGGGTGTCGACGGGGTGGTTTGGTCGTTGGATACGAAAGATCCCGAAGAAATTATCCGGACCGTAACTTTGATGGCTCCGGTCATTGGAGGCGTGAATTTGGAAGACATCGCGGCTCCCGACTGTTTCTATATCGAAAAACGGTTGAAAGAGGCTTTGAACATCCCCGTTTTCCATGACGACCAGCATGGGACTTCCACCGTCGCCGTCGCCGCTCTCTTGAACGCCTTGGAGATCCAGGGAAAAGAAATAGCTCATATGAAAGTGGCTTTTTGTGGAGCGGGTGCAGCCGGTATTGCGATCGCGCGTTTGTTGCTTCACATCGGATTCCGTCGCGATCAGATTTTCATGTCGGATAGTCAGGGTGTTATTTTCACTGGGCGCGACCGTCTCGATCCGAACTCGGATAAGGCTTTTTTTGCCCAAGACACTTCCGCGCGTACGTTTGCCGATATTTTGAAAGGCGCCGATCTTATTTTTACGGTCGGAAAATCCGGGATGCCCGAGCTTTCGGACGAGGAATTGGCGAGCTTGGGACCGAAGCCCATTATTTTCGCGTTGGAAAACCCGGATCCCCGGGTCAATTACCATCGTGCGCGCGCCTTGAGACCTGACAGTATCGTATGTACCGGGCGTTCCGATTTTCCGAACCAAGCGAATAACGTCCTGGGCTTTCCTTTCCTTTTTCGGGGCGCTTTGGACGTATGGGCGCGCGATATCAACCCCGCGATGCAAATAGCGGCGGCCCGCGTATTAGCCGCTGTAGCTCGGGAAACCGTGCCCGACGAAGTCAGGCAAGCCTATGGAGGCATCGATTTGCAATTTGGTCCCGAATCTTTGATCCCCAAACCCTTCGATAGACGTTTATTTTATACGGTTCCCGTCGCTGTCGCAGAAGCGGCGATGTCGACCGGAGTAGCACGAAGGCCGTACACTTCGAGGGAAGAGTATCAGTATTCTCTGTTGCAGCGCTTAGCCGGACTTCCTCCCCTGGATTGACCCTTTTTGAGGTCTGCAAACATCATCGTTTTTTAATTTTGAAAGACGCATCACGTCGCGTTGAGAGGGATTCAGCACGATTTTGACGCGAATTTCACTTTGGAATGACCGTGAGCACATGGTCCGTGGTTTGCAATGTATCTGAATCATGCGCCGGATTTTTATCATTTTGAGCTTTGTTCTCGTGAGCGTGCCCGCTTTTGCCTTCGATCCCGCCTTGAATCGCGACGCGTTGCCTTGTGCTCGGCCCTGTCAGCAAGTTGACGTCGCAAAATGGGTGGAGACGACCGGAATCGATTTTTCTAAGAATAGTTTTGCACGGGACGTTTTCGGGATTTTCGCCGGCATCCGTAAGCCTCTCAACGAGACCGTGAACCTCAATATGCAAGCCGGGACCGGGTTTTACATGGGGCTTAATTTCTAAGCCGCTTGCGTTACATTCCTCCGCAGCGCGTCACATTATATTCTGAAAAACACGGTGTTCTTCCTCTCTTTCGGATAGAATTCTTCTATGACCTTTCCCGCTTTTACGCAGGCGGATGGTTCGGGGCGGTCGCCGGAATTTTTTGATCTCTACGGCGAGAAGCTTCGTGACATGTATTATTTCCTGCTGCTCACGCGCACGCTCGAAAACAAAATCGCTTACATCTGCCAGAGTCAAAACCAGCAACAACCGCTCATCATCGGCAAAGGTTATCTTTCGACGGGACAGGAGGCGATCTCCGTCGGTGCGGCGATGACGCTCGAGGACGGTGATTGGTTGGCGCCGTCCCACCGCGACATGGGGGCGCACTTGGTGCGCGGGATCACGGTCCGTCAGGTCTTCGCTCAATATTTCTGCCGCAAGAGTTCGCCGACGATGGGACGCGATGGAAACGTCCACTTCGGCGACACGTCCAAAAATATTTTGAGTTTCGTCTCTCACATGGGGTCGTGGCTGCCGGTCGCGAATGGTGTGGCCGCCGCGATGCAATACCGTGGCGAGAAGGGCGTCGTGCTGACGTCCTTCGGCGACGGAGCGTCGTCGCAGGGCATCGTTCATGAAGCCTTAAACTACGCGGCGGTTTTCAAACTTCCGGTCGTCTTCGTGTTGAATAACAATCAATTCGCGATTTCGACGCCGTTGCATGAACAGGCCGCTGTGGAAAGCCTGGCTCTGCGCGCGGCGGGATACGGCATGCCGGGAAAGACCGTCGACGGGAACTCGGTCTTGGACGTCTACCAAGCCGTGAATCAAGCCGTCGATCGCGCGCGTTCCGGTGCGGGACCGTCACTCATCGAATGCAAGACGCTGCGCATGGCGGGCCACGGCACGCACGATCCGGCGAGTTATATACCGAAAGACCTGCTCGAAAGCTGGAGGAAGAAAGATCCGATCGTTTTATTCCGTAAATATCTGGAAGAAAAAAACATGCTTGATGAAACGGAAGAGCGCCGGATCACCGAAAAAATCGAACGTATCATCGAAGAAGCCGTCGAATGGGCCCGCGCCGAACCGCTGGCGGCTCCGGAGGATTTACCCACATGGCTCTGATGACTTACGGCGAAGCGATCCGGGACGCGCTGCGCACGGCGATGCGTAGCGACGAACGCGTGTACGTGCTCGGCGAAGACGTCGCGGAATTCGGCGGCGCGTACGGCATCACCAAAGGTTTGGTCGACGAGTTCGGGAAGAAACGCGTGAAGAATACGCCGCTCTCCGAGCTCGCTATCTTAGGCGAAGCGACCGGTGCCGCGATCGCGGGGCTGCGTCCGATCGCGGAAATGCAATTTTCGGATTTCATCACGAGCGGATTTTCGTCGCTGGTCGATTATGCGGCGCCTTATTTTTTCCGCACCGGCACGCACGTGCCGATGGTCGTGCGCGCGCCGTTCGGCGGCGGTTTGCGGATCGGACCGTTCCATTCCAAATGCCCCGAAGCCTGGTTTTTCCATGTACCGGGGATTAAAATCGTCGCACCCTCAACGCCTTACGACGCGAAGGGACTCCTGCAAGCCGCGATCGACGATGAGGATCCCGTCCTCTATTTTGAACACAAAAAATTGTATTACGACCTGCGCGAAGAAGTGCCGGCGGAGAAATATACGGTGCCGATCGGTAAGGCGGCCATCCGGCGCGAGGGCGGACACGTGACCGTCGTGACCTACGGAGCGATGGTGGGCTTGGCGCTCAAAGCCGCTGGAGATCTCGAGGCCGAAGGTATTGAATTAGAAGTCATTGACCTCCGGACGCTGGTGCCTCTCGACGAAGAGACGATGCTGAATTCTTTCCGCAAAACGAACCGCGTGATCCTTCTGCACGAAGCGCCTTTGCGAGGCGGTGTCGGCGGCGAACTTGAATCCATTATCGTAGAAAAAGCTTTCGATTTTCTGGCGGCCCCGCCGGTCCGGATCGCCGCGAAGATGATGCCGGTGCCTTTTGCGCCCCAACTCGAAGATTATTACCTGCCCTCCAAACAAGATATAATTGACGCGGCAAAACGCCTCATAATGTATTAAACTCAAGGCATGTTTCCGTTGATTTACCGTTCTTGGCGTTATGGCGACTTTGTGCGCGCTGCCTCTGCTTATTCGCCCTCGACGCCCGTTTCTCCGGTCCGGATCATTCCCGCACTGGGGATCAAGACCCAGGAAGCCCTGCGGGACATGATGTCTCAGACTCCGTCGGCGGGTCCTCGACCACGCCCTCTGTCCGACGATCAAGATCGCTATGAGCCGCATACCTCCGAGCCTCCGGAAAATCCCTTTCCCCGTCCGTCGCTCTGGGTCCAATCCGTCTTCGGGCGGGAAGGCGTCGCTTCAAGACCCGAGAAAATCCTGATCGGAGAGGACGGGTCCCAAGCCGCTCAGGCGGCCCTGAAGGATGCGGAGTTTTTAGCCAAACATTATGGCTGTCAGACGGTACGCGTGACCATGCCCGACGAGATGGAGCTGATCGCCGAAGGCTTGCTTCAGGCCGCGATGAAAAACGGATGCGACATGATCGCCGTGGGTTCTCCCGTGCGTTCTCTTGTCGATAGAATTCATAATGGATCGACAGCGGAGAGACTCATGCAAGCGTCTCCCGTGCCCGTCTGGGTGAGCCGTCCCGGACCGCACGGGTCTTTGTCCGATTTGAAGAAAATCCTCGTCCCCATCGACGACACGACGCATTCCCTGAAAACCATCGCGCAGGCCGTTATTTTGGCTCATGACTTCGGTGCGGAGTTTACGGTTCTGCACGTGAGGGAAAAAGACCGGGAACTCCAAGCTGCTTTCGACCGCAGTCGGCCTCTTTTGGAAAAAATCCCTTGGACGCTCAAGGCCGTCGAGGAGGACTCGGGAGGCCATTCGATCGCGGAGACCATCGTCGCGTATGCGCACGCCCAAGACGTCGATTTGATCCTCATGGGGGCCCATCGGGAAGATATCCACGCCCCTTTGCTTTCGCACGGAAACGCCGCGGAGGTGATCCAGTGTGCTCGCGAAGCAGAGGCCAGACCCGTATTGGCGCTTCATTCCTTTTGAACTTTTCCTTAGTCTGACTGCGAGTTTTCGATTATAGTCGTTTTCCATGCTCCTCGATCTCACCATGCCGCAGTTCGGCGAATCGATCACGAAGTCCCGCATCGTCCAATGGCTGAAAAAAGAAGGCGATGATGTCAAAGAGCAGGAACCCATCGCCGAGATGGAGACGGAAAAGTCGGTTTTTTCGTACGAGTCGCCGTTCCGCGGAAAGATCGTAAAAATCCTGCGCGCGAATGACGCGGACGTCCCGGTCGGTGAGTCGATCGCCCAGTTCGAAGTCTCGGGCGAAGACGGGAAAAAATACCTTTCGATGGGTATTGGAAAGCCGGTCGGAGGAAGTGCTCCGCAAGCCGCGCCTGAAAAAACGGAAAAATCGAAGTCCGTCGAGAAAACACAAAAAGAACCGGAAGTCCCTTTGCCGGCGCCGGTCATACGTAGCTTAGCCAAAGAACACGGCGTTTCTCTCGAAGACGTTCAAAAAATCCCAGGTACCGGCAGCGGTGGCCGCGTGACGAAAGAGGACTTTCTCAAGCACTTGAACGACAAGCCGGCGCGTTCTTCCGGCCACCCCGCCGTCGAAACACAAGTGGCGGAAGCGCCGCTTCCTGCAGCCCCAAGGAAATCCCCGACGGGCGTGAAAATCATTCCCGTGACTCCCGTGCGCGCGCGCATCGCCGAAAATATGGTCCTTTCGAAACAAACCGTGCCTCATGCGGGCACGGGGCTCGATGCGGATCTGTCGGTGATCGAAGCGTGGCGTTTGAATCATCCGGAGAAAAAATTAGGGTACTTGGCTTTCATCGTGTCGGCGGCCGTGGAGTCCTTGATGGCGTTTCCGATCATGAATAGCGTTTGGAAAGAAGGTACGGACGAAAACGGAAAGAAAACGCGTTGGATTGAAGAGCCGTCGTCGGTGCGCCTGGGTGTCGCCGTCGCAACGCCGCAAGGCCTCATGGTCCCGGTGATTCCGAATGCGGATCAGAAGAACGTCGAAGAATTGGCACTTGAACTCAATCGCGTCGTACAGGCCGGCCGCGAAAGTAATCTGAAACCCCACGATCTTTCGGGTGGAACGTTCACCATCAATAACACGGGATCGTTAGGTGCTTTACGCAGCGTGCAGGTGATCCCTCCGGGCCAATCGGCGATATTGGCCATCAATCGGGTCGTACGGCGGCCGGTCGTGGTCGGTACGGAGATCGTCGTTCGACCGCTGGTTAGCCTGGATCTCACCTTCGACCATCGTCTCATCGACGGCGCGGAAGCGATCGGGTTCTTGGTCGACGTCGTGCGGCGGCTCGAGAATTTCGATTTCAGCGACGTCGTCGGATAGGCCCTAAGCATCCTCTCTTGCTTTGACTCCCCGTCTTTGCTACTCCCCGCGGCCTTATGACGACAAATATACTTAAATTCGGTCTCCCCAAAGGCAGCCTCCAGGAAGCGACGTTTCGGCTTTTTCAAAAAGCCGGCTGGCGCGTGTCCGTCGGGAGCCGCAGTTACATCCCTTCTTTAGATGACCCACAGATGACCGGTCTCTTGATCCGCGCGCAGGAAATGGCGGGTTACGTCGAAGACGGCGTGCTGGACGCGGGACTCACGGGACGCGACTGGATGACCGAACAAAATGCCGACGTCGAAGTCGTCAGCGAGCTTCGGTATGCGAAAGCGGGATTTACGCCGATCCGTTGGGTCATCGCGGTGCCGAATGATTCTCCGATCAAGACGGTCAAAGATCTGCAAGGCAAGCGCATCGCGACCGAGCTCGTCGGGTTCACCACGCGTTATCTCGAAAAACACGGCGTGACCGCGAACGTCGAATTTTCGTGGGGTGCGACGGAAGTGAAGCCGCCGCTTTTGGCCGACGCGATCGTGGAATTGACCGAGACGGGGAATTCCCTGCGCGCGAATAATCTTCGCATCATCGAAACGATTTTGGAGTCGGTCACGCTTTTGGTCGCGAACAAGACCGCGTGGAAAGACGCCTGGAAGCGCGAGAAGATCGAAAACATCGCTATGCTTCTGCAAGGCGCGATCGACGCGGAAGCGAAGGTCGGCCTCAAAATGAATCTCCCGAAAAAGAATCTGGAAGACGTCGTGAAAAAACTTCCCGCTCTTCATGCTCCCACGGTTTCCCAACAAGCCGATCAGGATTGGGTTGCGATCGAAGTCATCGTCGACGAAAAAGTCGTGCGCGAAATCATCCCGGCGCTGAAGCGCGCGGGCGCTTCGGGCATCGTCGAGTATCCGCTGAACAAAGTCATTTACTGATTTTCTGATTCTAAAATTCAGACCTTCATTTCATCCAATATCCATCGCCTTTGAGGCGCGCTGCCATTTTCTTCGGCAACACCGCTCAAGTTTTACGCGCGAATTTTTCTTAAAAAAACACGCCAAAATCGCGCATTTCCTGGACTGTCGTGGAGAGCAATTCCAAGGATTGTTCACCCCGTCCCGCGAGATCGTAGGCGGTCTTCGCGTTTATGTGCCGGACATAGAAAAAGTGCCCGCGATTGATTTGTATCAACCCGATAGTGCCTTGGTGCCCGTCAGCGGTTTGAGAGCGACGCAGTTGAATTGCACGCACGAATTGAAAGGCACCACGTTCCTTGCGGCACAGTATGACGGAACGATCAAGTTTGAACCCACGGAATTGGTTGATTGGTGAAGATATGAACGTCTCTCAAAAAACGAAAAAACTTCCAAAAGAGATTTCATGGACGGATTCTTGTAAAAAACTAGCCGCCGATATTCGGAAAAATAAAAATTTGTATTAGTTCCACACATATCGGACACGAAGGTGAGTTGATCAAGCAGCGACGCGGTCGGGATAAAGCTTCAAGCGTTCGATAGCAAAGGCTCCCGGTCTGTTTTTGGCGATACCGGAGTGACG
>JBPOJN010000054.1:0-10860 GCA_052033505.1 Myxococcota bacterium
CGTCACTCCGGTATCGCCAAAAACAGACCGGGAGCCTTTGCTATCGAACGCTTGAAGCTTTATCCCGACCGCGTCGCTGCTTGATCAACTCACCTTCGTGTCCGATATGTGTGGAACTAATACAAAAACCTCCAAAACTCCGATTGACATCCGAGCGGGGAACCGATTAAGCAGCGACCTCTTTTTGGCTCTTCTTTTGGAGATTGATTATGCATGCAGTCATTGAAACAGGCGGTAAGCAGTATCGGGTGCAGGTCGGCGACGAGATTTCCATCGAAATCTTGGAATCGGCCCAAGGCGAAAAGGTCGCGTTTCCGGTCCTTTTGATCGAAGAAGGCGAAGACATCAAGCTCGGCCGTCCGCTGCTCGCAGGCGCCTCCGTGACCGGTGAAATCGTGAGCCTGGACAAGGGCCCGAAGCTGATCGCGTATAATTATCGTAAACGGAAATCTTCCGAACGCAAAGTAGGCCATCGGCAGCCGCTGATGACCGTGAAGATCACTGACATTAAAGGGTAACGACCATGGCAACAAAAAAAGGCGGCGGCTCAACCTCCAACGGCCGGGATTCCCACGGCCAGCGACGCGGCATCAAAAGATATTCCGGTGAAAAAGTGTTAGCGGGTTCGATCATCGTCCGCCAGCGTGGCACGCAGATCCATCCGGGTGAAAACGTCGGCGTGGGCCGTGACTGGACCATCTATGCCAAAGTCGACGGCATCGTGACCTTCGAAGCCAAAGGCAAAGAACGCCGCAAAGTCAGTGTATACCCTCAATAAGTTCTCGATTTTTCCCTTATCTATTCAAACGGATGCGATCCTTTGGATCGCCCAATACTAAAAAAGTACCTTTTCCGGGGAGGCAGTGACGAGGATCAGGCTTTGCCTGTCCGAGGAACGTCGGAAGGGGGCTTTAGCTCCCTCCGAAACTTATGAAATTCATCGATGAAGCTCGAATTTTTGTAAAAGCGGGCAATGGTGGGCACGGGTGTATTTCGTTCCGGCGCGAAAAGTACGTACCACGCGGTGGTCCTAACGGGGGTGACGGTGGGCGCGGGGGGAACGTTATTTTTCGCGCGGACGCGAGTCTCTACACGCTTCTAGATTTCAGATACAGACGCCATTTCGAGGCCAAGCGGGGCGAGCACGGCCGTGGCAAGGACCAATACGGTCATTCCGGCGAAGACGTCTTGATCCGCGTTCCCATCGGTACGGTCGTCCGCGACGAAACCACGCAGCAGGTCTTGGCGGAATTCGAAAAAGACGGCGAAGAAGTGATTATCGCGCAAGGCGGCCGCGGTGGCCGCGGGAACATGCATTTCGCGACGTCCACGAGCCAGGCCCCCCGGACGGCGGAAGACGGGGCCGAAGGCGAGCAGCGCTGGGTCGTGATGGAGTTGAAGCTCTTGGCCGACGTCGGTCTGATCGGTTTCCCGAATGCCGGTAAATCCACGCTGCTGTCGGTGATTTCCGCCGCGCGCCCGAAGATCGCGGGTTATCCTTTTACGACGAAAAATCCCGTCTTAGGCGTGGTGTCCTACGGTCATAAAAGCTTTACCGTGGCCGATCTCCCGGGATTGATCGAGGGTGCCAGCGAAGGTGTAGGTTTGGGGATACGGTTCTTAAAACACATTGAGAAGACGCGCGTTTTCCTGCATTTGCTCGACATCAGCGATCCTACGCATCCCGACCCGAAGGTCGCTTACAACGCAATCCGCAAAGAATTGAAAGCCTACGATGCGTCGTTCCTCAAAAGACCCGAAGTGATCGTACTGACGAAGATCGACCAACCCGAAATCCGCGAGCAGCTCAAAAAAATCCGGAAACTTTTCCCGAAGAAGAAAGTCTTCGCGATCTCGGCGGCCACCCGTGAAGGTCTCGAAGAACTTTTGGCCGAGATGGCGAAGATGGTGTTTTAACCCTTCGCTCCTTAAGTATCCCTCGACAATTTTTGGCGAATTCCCTAGAAAATCCGCATGCAATTGCGAACGCCCCAAGAGATTCAGGACATCATCAAAACCAATTTTCCGGATGCCCAAGTGAGTTTGAGAGACTTAACCGGCACCGCGGATCATTGGCAGGTCACGATTATTTCCAAGGTCTTCGAGGGCAAGCCGATGTTAGCGCAACATCGGTTGGTAAAAGAACTCTTTGAGGCCGACATCAATTCCGGCGCGGTGCACGCGTTTTCGCTGAAGACCTACACTCCCGACGAATGGACGCGCTTCGGTCAAAAGTAATGAAACAGAGCAAGTCCCAGTTCACCGACGCGCTCCTCCGAAAAATTTTGGCGCACAAAGGCCGAGTCGTCGTCAAGATCGGCTCCAGCATTTTGACGGGGCACAAGTCGACCCAGGTTTCCGAGCGGACCTTATCCGCCTTCGCCTCTTCCATTGCGGCCGTCCAAAAAAAAGGCGTCGCCGTGGTCTTGGTGACTTCCGGTGCGATCGCGTGCGGCATGCGCCATCTTGGGTTTTCGCAGAAGCCTAAAAAAATCTCGGAGCTGCAAGCCTGTGCGGCAATCGGTCAGCCGATTCTAATGAATCTGTACCAAAAAGCTTTGGATCGTTCCCGATTGCAAGCGGGCCAGATTTTATTGACGGCGGACGATTTCAATAACCGCGTGCGTAAATTCAACGCGCGTCACACCCTCTCCGAGCTTTTGGGTCACGGCATCATCCCGATCATCAATGAAAACGACACCGTCATCGTCGATGAGATCCGCGTAGGCGACAACGATAACCTCTCCGCCATGGTCGCGACCTTGGTGGACGCGGACTTGCTGATCTTATTAACCGACCAAGACGGTTTTTATACCGCCGATCCGCGCAAGGATTCCAAGGCGGTCCGTATTCCGGTGGTGCATCGCATCGACCGTTCGGTTTTGAAAAAAGCGTCCAATACCTCGACCGTCACTTCGACCGGCGGCATGTTGACGAAGCTGGAAGCCGCGCAGAGGGCTTCGCGCGCCAAGATCCCGACCTGGATCGCGAACGGCAACGATCCGAAGGTCTTGAAAAAAATATTCGAAGGCTCGGACGTGGGGACCTTGTTTGCTAAAGATCCGGCGGGAAAGAGAACATGAAAGCTCTATACAAAAAAATTCAAACCTTGGCGGCAAAGGCCCGTAAAGCCTCTCCCGAGGTAGCGCATCTGGCGACTGAAACCAAAAATCGAATTTTGAGGGAGATTGCCGACACGCTACTCGAGCGCGAAGCCGATATCCAAAAGGCGAATGCCAAAGACGTGGCATTCGCGCACAAGAAAAAACTCTCGGCCGCGATGATCGACCGGCTGACGCTAAACCCTAAACGTATCCGTGAAATGGCCGACGGGATTCGTGAAGTCGCAGGTCTGCCTGACCCTGTCGGAGAAACGGTCAAGTCGTGGACTCGCCCAAATGGGCTCGAAATTAGGCGGGTGCGTATTCCGTTAGGTGTCATCGGCATGGTCTATGAGTCGCGCCCGAACGTGACTGTTGACGCTGCGGGGCTCTGTTTGAAGTCCGGCAATGCGATCGTGTTGCGCGGCGGGTCGGAAGCTTTGCATTCGAATATTTTCCTTGGAAAAATTATTCGCGACGTTTTGAAGAAGAACGGCGTGAATCCTGATGTCGTTCAGATTGTTGATACAGCGGACCGCGAGGCCATGAAAATCCTGGTTCAGCAGAATAAATTTATCGACCTCATGATCCCGCGTGGCGGAGGGGCGTTGATGGCCTGGATGGAAGAGCATTCGAAGGTCCCCGTGGTCAAACACGACAAGGGCGTCTGCCACGAGTACGTGGATGAATCCGCCGATTTGAACGTCGCGGAACGGATCGCCGTAAACGCCAAAGTGCAAAGACCCAGCGCATGTAATTCGCTGGAGACCCTTCTGGTGAATGAAAAAGTTGCAGCTTCTTTCGTGCCGCGCGCGGTACGGGCGCTTCAAGGCGCCGGCGTCGAAGTTCGCGGCGACGAGCGCGTGCGTAAACTCGCTTCCGGAGTCAAGAAGGCCAATGAAAAGGATTGGGGCGAAGAATACCTCGATCTCGTTCTCGCGATGAAGGTCGTGCCTGACTTAGACAGCGCGATCCAGCACATCCGTAAATACGGATCGATGCACACCGAAACGATCGTTACGGAAAACCCCGAAAACGCCGCGAAGTTTTTAAATAGCCTCGATTCTTCGGTCGTCTTATGGAATGCGTCTACGCGCTTCAATGACGGCGGCCAATTGGGTTTAGGCGCTGAGATCGGTATCAGCACGACGAAATTGCACGCCTTCGGCCCCATGGGGCTGGAAGAACTCACGACGACGAAATTCGTCGTTAAAGGAAACGGACAAATACGTGATTAAGAAAAAAGCTCCCACGAAGAAGACTCCCGCGAAGCCGAAAAAACAACCGGCCAAGGCCGCTTCCAAAGCCGTCAAAAAAACGGCGGTGAAGAAAGAAAAAGCCGTCAAGGCGGTCAAAAGCGTCAAAGCGCCCGAGGCGCCTGATTCTTACGTCACGTCGGTCGCGCGTCTCATCGCGCAGGCGGCTTACGATACCAAAGCCTTGGATATACGCGTTTTGGACCTCCAAAAACTCCCGGCCTTCGCGGATTATTTCGTGATCTGCTCCGGGTCCTCCGACCGTCACGTCCAAGCGATCGGCGAAAGAATTCAAAAAGCTCTGAAAGAAAAGGGCATCTATCCCATCGGCGTCGAAGGCGTGCAGACCGGACACTGGGTTTTGGTGGATTGCGGCGGCGTCTTGGCCCATATTTTCTACGAAGAAACGCGGGAATTTTACGCCCTGGAAAAACTCTGGGGAGATGCCCAGCAAGTCAAATTCGACCTCAAATGACGCCTCTCGTTTTGATTATTTTGGATGGGTTCGGTGAAGGCCTGGACAGCGAAGGCAACGCGGTCACGCGCGCGAAGACGCCCCATTTCGATGCGATCCGCCGGGACTATCCGCATACGGAATTGGGCGCACACGGCGAAGCCGTGGGTTTGCCTCCGGGGACGATGGGAAATTCGGAGGTAGGCCACTTGACCATCGGTTCCGGCCGCATCAATTACCAGGATTTTTCCCGCATCCAGCATGCCGTGGCCGACGGCTCTTTTTTTCAGAATGAAATCTTGCGCAAGAATTTCGAGACCGCCGTCGCAAACGGGTCCACGGTCCACCTGATGGGGCTTCTGTCGGACGCCGGCGTGCATAGCCACGACAGCCATTTGTTTGCCCTCTTGAAATTCGCCAAAGATCAAAAAGTCTCCCGTGTCGTCGTGCATGCCTTTTTGGACGGTCGCGATACGCCGCCCAAGAGCGGACGCTCCTACGTGGAGAAATTGCAAAATCAGATGGCTACGATCGGCATCGGCCAGATCGGTACGTTAATCGGCCGCTATTATGCGATGGACCGCGATAATCGCTGGGACCGCGTCCAAATCGCCTACGACGCCCTCGTCTTAGGCCAGGGCAAAGTGCATCAAGATCCCGTAAAAGCCGTAGAAGAAGCCTACGCCGAAAACGTCACGGACGAGTTCATCAAACCGGTCGTATTTTCTAAAGCCTCTATCAATGACCGTGACACGGTAATTTTTTTCAACTTTCGTCCGGACCGTGCGCGTGAGCTCACTCAGGCCCTGACGGATCCCGCGTTCGAAGGATTTCCCCGTTTGAAGTCGCCGAAGATTGCGAACTACGTATGCGTGACCCAGTACGCGAAAAATTTCGCTCTGCCGGTCGCGTTTCCTCCGCAAAAGCCGAAGCGGGTGTTGGCGGGAATTTTGAGCGAACACGGTGTGAAACAATTCCATACCGCCGAGACCGAAAAATACGCGCACGTGACTTATTTTCTGAACGGCGGTGTCGAAACGCCTTTCGCCGGAGAAGAGCGCCTCTTGATCCCTTCTCCGAAAGACGTTGCGACTTACGATCAAAAGCCCTCGATGAGCGCTCTGGCGGTGACCGAAGCGGTGCTCGCAAAACTCAAAGAAAACTTCCCCGTGATCTTCGTAAACTTCGCGAACCCCGACATGGTCGGCCACAGCGGTGTGCTGCCCGCGGCGATCGAGGCCGTGGAAGTCATTGATAACGCTGTAGGTCTCATCTGCGGCGAGACGCTCGCGCGCGGCGGTTGCGTGCTCATCACCGCCGATCACGGCAACTGCGAACAAATGATCGACACCGACGGCGGCCCGCACACGGCGCATACGCTGAATCCCGTGCCGTTTTATTTAGTCGGTGAAAAATTTAAAGGCGCCCGTTTGAAGACCGGCAAAGGCCTCCAAGACGTCGCCCCCACGATCCTGTCGCTTTTGGGATTACCGAAACCGCCCGAGATGACGGGCGAGTCATTGATCGCGTAAAATTTAAGGATAACCCCATGCCTTCTTTCGACGTCGTTTCCGAATTGAACCGCCAGGAAGTCGATAACGCGGTCAATCAGACCAACAAGGAAATCCTCACGCGCTTTGATTTCAAGAACGCGAAGGCCGTTGTGAATTTGGATAAAGAAGGCCTCCATCTCTCGACGATCGACGAACATAAAATGCAGGCCTTGCTCGACATCTTCAAAACCAAGGCGATCAAACGCGGCGTATCCTTGAAATCCTTCGATTACGGCGAGATCCAGTCGGGGTTGGGCGGGACGGCGAAATGCCTGGTCAAATTGATCGACGGCATCGAGACGGAAAAGGCGCGGGAATTGGTGAAACTCATCAAAGGCATGAACCTCAAAGTCCAAGCCGCCATCGAAGGCAACAAACTCCGTGTCACAGGCAAGAACCGCGATGATCTTCAGACGGTCATCCAAAAACTCAGGACGGCAGATTTTTCTCTGGATCTGCAGTTCAATAACTTCCGCGATTGATCACTTCAGCAGCCCCATACCGCCCGCGATCAGAATTTCCTGCTGAAATTGCTTGTCGTGAAAATGCATCAACAGCGGGATCGTGACGGCCGAAACCCTGCGCAGCGCCTCCGTTGCGTTTTCCTCAGGATCCTCCAATCCGGGATAGGGGAGAATCGGCACGACGAACGATTGATAATCCGAGTCGCGCATTCGGGGTATCAGAGTAAACCCTTCATCTTTGATCAGTAAGGTCGGGTCTTTCCTCCTATCGGATTGCATGCATGTCAATTTATGGACGATCGGAATTTCTTCGAGGTCTCCATCTTTGATGACTTCGACCTCGAAGCTGAATTTTCGCTGTGGCGGATCTTGATCCGCGTGGGGCTCCGCGGAAGTATCGCATTTTATCGAAATAATGGCCTTCGTTTGATGGCTAATGATTTGGAACCAAGACGGCAAGGAGCCAGGCGCGGTGTTGGCGAATTCCCAGTATAAAGAGGCTTGCCAGCGCCTGTCGTACCACTCGCGGCTCATTGTCGGCCGGGACTTGGGACCGAAATAAAAAGAAGCGCGATCGAAGGTTTGTTCCTGGATATAAAATGGGTGGATTCCAACTTTTGAAATTCCGACGCGGAGATTTTTAGCGTCCCTCTCGGCGTACAGTTGTACCCCATCGCTAAGCTCCCAATGGCTGAACGGGTCCTCCTCACCCGACAGTTGGCGTCCTCGCACGAAGGAAAGATGGAACGTCTGGGCCATTTTCGAGGCTAACGAATAACTGTCGTTCATCTCGGAATTGTCGATCCCCGGGAAAAGAGGTTGTGCGGTTTCAGCGCCGGGTCGTTTTTTCTTTTCTCTCGACCACTTCTTCCTTCTGCTTCAACTCCTGGATCGAGATGATGTGGAATTCCGTGCGACGGTTTTGGGCCATGCCTTCTTCAGTTTTGTTCGAGGCGACGGGTTGGAACTCGCCGCGGCCGACGGCTTCCAGGCGGTCGGCGGCGACGCCGTATTCGATGAGCTTGGTCACGACGGACTTGGCGCGGTTATTCGAGAGATTCAGGTTATACTCGTCGGAACCGCGGAAATCGGTGTGGCCTTCGACGCGAACGCGGCGGATGTAGGGTGTGTTGTTCATGATCTCGGCGACGTCCTTAACGATCGGCAGAGATTCCGGTTTGATCGTCCATTTGGCCGTGTCGAAATGGATGGGCTGCAGGATCTTGATCTGGCCGCCTTCGATCTTCGCGTATTTGTGAACGGTCACGGTTTTTTCGATGATGCGCGTGCGCGGTTCGCGAGGCTGAATCGGAGGCGCTTCGTAGGTCAGCATACTGAAGACGCGGAAGTCAGGGGTACCGTAGCCGTTCGTGAGTCCAATGCCGGCGCCCAAGGTCGCATCCAAGCGGCTATTCCAGAAACCTTTTCGAGCGCCGAACATCCACTCGAGGGGGCTGCGGTTTGAGCCGGAACCGTTGAGCGACAATGATCCGTCAATTTCGGTCAATCCATGCAGGTCCCAGTCTTCGCGGATCGGACGCGTATAACCGATGCCGTAGAGCAGTTCTTGGCCGACGTTGAGATTGAGCAGATTTTCTCGTTCGCGGAAGCGGAAGCCTAAGTTCGCGACGATTTTATTTTTATGGATCGTGACGTCGTAGAGGCCTTTCAGTCCGCCGGTGATGGTCTTGTCGCCTGTATACTTGCCCATGCTGCCGGAAGGTAACGTTACGAACGGAGAAACGGCCGCGCCCATGTGGATGGGATCATTGACCGGGTCGCCGTGTTCCCAAAGCCGAAATTTTCCGGCGATGCCGATGTCGCCGAAAGCCGCCGTCGATTGTCCGGCGGAAGTTCCGATGGGTTCGATTTTAAGGTTCGGGAAGAAGGGGACGCTCAAGCCTACGGAGGCCCAGTCGTTCAATCCGTAAGCGGCCGTCAGCGTCGTATTCACCTGATAGTTCACCAGCGCATCGAGGCGCGCGCCGGTCGAAACGAGACCCAGTTCCAGAGGATTCTTTGCGAAGCTTAATCCCAATCCCAAACTCCAGGCCTTTTTGGGCAGGGTGCGGTGGTCGAGGAGATTGATCAGTCCTAGGTTATCGAAGTTCGGGCGGAATTGTTCGCTGTTCAAGGCCCAGGCGGAAGCGGCCGAGAGCAGGAAAAAAGAGGTCAGTAAAAAACGTTTCACGAAATATCTCCTCACGACCTGCATGAATTTTTGTAAGTTTAAGAGGGTTCGCGGATCAGGCTACAGGCACCGAAACCGCTGCCCTGGATCTGCACGTTATTCCCGCTGTTCGGGATGTTGATGTCCGGATCGACGCCTTCGCCGGGGAAGAGAGGGTCATGTCCCGCGTCGACTTCATCGCCGTCGGAGACGCCGTCGCCGTCCGTGTCGGGATTCAAGGGATCCGTGCCGATGTCGCCTTCATCACCATCAGGCAATCCGTCGTTGTCGCTGTCCGGATCGCGGTAGTCGGGGATTCCATCATTGTCGGTGTCGCGCGGCGGTCCGCAATTCTGTGCAGAAGGACCGCCTTCGTCGGCATCGGGCAGTCCATCGTTGTCGCTTTCCGTGTCGCGGAGATCGGGAGTTCCGTCGTTATCCGAGTTCGGAAGATTGCTGCAGGCCGTGGAGACCGGATCAATGGTCGCGAACTCTGTGGGCGAGATCACGCCGTCGCCATTGGTGTCCGCGCCCGCCGTATCGCCTTCCCATAGGTCGCAGATGCCGTCGTTGTCCGAGTCTCGATCGAGATAATCTGCGTTCGTGTCGCTATCCGTGTCCGGAGCGTGGAATCCGTCGTTGATATCGACGTCTCCGTCTCCGTCGACGTCGTTGCCCAAGACGCAAGCGTCGTCCCTTTGCTCGGTATCGTCGGGGACGCCATCGTTGTCGGAATCGTCATCCGCGCCGTTCGGGACCCCGTCGTCGTCGCTGTCGAAGAAATCTTTGGTATTTACGAAGAGACGCACATCGTCTTCGCCGATGCCGTCGTCGTTTGCACTGCCGGCTCGGAACACGAGCCCAATGTCGGCGTCCGGATCCGCGGGGGGGATAGAAGAAAAGCCGGGCAATTGGGAAAAATTCACAATTGTAAATTCGAGGTGGGGAGCGCCGACGCCGGGTGAGACGAATACCGAGCTCGCTGTGCTCGCGGCCACCGTGGGGCCATAATAGCCGTTGGACGAGATGTCGAAAATACTTTGACCCGGGGTGACTTCGCTGACGCGAAAGCCCGCGGGCAATTGTCGTCCGACGCTGCTGCCGGCCACAATTTCAGGGGTATCGCCAAGATTTCCAGCGACGGCGTCGAAGTCGAAGACAAGTCCGAAGAATTCGGCGACGCTCAGATTGGGATAATCCAGGCCACTACTGGCGGCCAATCCTGCGCTAGTACCTCCGGGATCGCCGTCCCCATCCGCGTCGCCAAATATGGTGGGTATGCCTGCATCATCAAATGTGCGGATTCCGACGAACAGTGTATCCGACGGTTGGCTGTAAAGAAGGCAGATTTGATTCACGTCCCAACCGCTGATTTCGCCGATCAGCGCTGCGGGAAGTCCTACATCTCCTGCAGGATCATTAAAGCACGCGGTCGCCGCGAAGTCGTTGTCGACTCTCCCTGTAAAGGTCACGGCGGCGGTGGGCGGAACAAAACAGAACAGCGAAAGGGAGATGACGCAGAGGGCTTTGAGTTTTTTTGGATTCATTTTATTTTTTCGCTTTCATCACTCGCGGTTTTTTTCGTCAAGGCAAACGTGAAAACGCGCGCGTAAAATTTTCGAAAACGAAAAAAAACGCGAAAACCCGCATAAAAAGCGGGTAAAAACGAAAAAAGATATCGACAAGAAAAACGGGAGTTGTTAAAAGCGCGTAAATTCAACGCCAAATCATCCAAACAAAGGGAGGAAATCGATATGGCCAAGTCACTCACGAAGTCCCAAACGATCGACGCGATCGCGAAAAAAGCGGATCTGCCCAAGAAGCAGATCACCGGCATCCTCTAGGAGCTCGTTGCCCTCGCG
>JBPOJN010000084.1:0-13307 GCA_052033505.1 Myxococcota bacterium
TATCCCGACGGCATCGTGCAATCCTTTCAGCTTTTCCGTTCGCGCCGCACGGGAGACCTCGTACTGTCGGCGGCCAAAGGCAATGATTTAAGGCTGCGCTACGAAATCCACGAACACAAATCCTCGCACGGTTCGCTCCATTGGGAACACATGAAAGTCCCCATCGTCACCAACGCGCCGCTGCCCGAAGGGCCAATGCGCTCGGTCGACGTTTTTCCCCAAATCTTAAGCCTTTTAGGGAGACCTGTCCCCGAAGCCATTGATGGGGATTTGCGCGACCCGGCTTGACCTCGTCCCTTGACCTCATCCAACGACCGCCTCACAATAAACCCGTGACTCCGCCCATGATCTCGAAAGACTCTCTAAAAACTCTCATGATCGACCGTTTGGCCTTTGGCGGCGAGGGCGTGGGACGCGTGGACGGGAAGGTGACGTTCGTTCCAGGCGGCGTCCCGGGAGACCGCGTGTCCGTGCGCGTGACCGCGGACCACGGCAAATACGACAAAGGTGAGATCGTTGAAATCTTGGAGCCTTCTCCGCATCGCGTAGACCCTCCCTGCGCCTATTTCAGCCGTTGCGGAGGTTGCCAGTGGCAGCATCTGGACTATGTGGCGCAGATTCATTGGAAGAGGGAAATCGTGATCGACGCTTTACGCCGCGTGGGGCGCGTGGCCGAGCCGCCGGTTGAAGCCGTGATTCCAGCCGCGAATCCTTGGAATTACCGAAAACGCATCCAGATGCAGGTCGATGCCCAGGGTCGCATGGGTTTTCACGCGCTGAAATCCCATGACGTCATTGAAATCGACCGTTGCCACATTGCGGACGAGGCTCTGAATGCAAAGCTCGAAGAATTACGCGCCCAGAAAAACTTCCCACAAGAAAACTTCGAAATTTCTCGCAACGGCGACTCCCGCGTACACGTCGTCCCGCGAGTCTCAGAAGAGGCCGTTTTTTCGCAGGTCCATGCCGCACAAAATGAAAATCTGGTTCGTGTCGTCTTGGATTATGCCTTCGGTCAGGCGGATGCCGCCTTCACGCGGAAAAAGAAAGTCATCGAACTCTACGCGGGCTCGGGAAATCTGACGTTTCCTTTGGCCGAAAGGGCCGGGGATCTCTTCGCTGTCGAAGAAAACGCCTCCGCGGTCGCAGCCGGTGAGAAAGAGTCTTTGCGCCGGGAGGTTTCGAACGTCACCTGGATCCAGGGTCACTCCGAATGGGGCCTTCAAAAGCTCCACCGCCGCCGCATCCATCCGGATCTTCTGGTGCTCGACCCGCCGCGCCGCGGGGCGAAGGAGATTATGGACTTGATCTGCGTCATGAAACCGCGCGCGATCGTCTCTGTCTCCTGCGATCCCGTCACTCTGTCGCGCGACGTCGAACTGCTGACGCGCCGTCACTACCGCCTCGACAAAGTCCAGCCCATCGACATGTTCCCCCAGACCTACCACATCGAAACCGTCTCGAGATTATCCCTGCGCCCGCACTAAGAAATCTGATAAACTTAAAGTCTATGAGACATGGTGGCGACGTCTATGGCAGTCATCGTGTGCTGGAACCTGCCGGCTCTTTTCCGCAAGGCGCGGAAAAGCTCGACGTTTCGCTGCCTCTCTATGGCAATGAGATCCTCATTCGCGTCGAGCGTTTGAATCTCGATTCCGCGAGTTTCCGGCAATTGAAAGAACAAGCTAAGGGCGACGAACGCGAGCTCGCCGCCGAAGTGCTGAAAATCGTGCGCCACCGCGGCAAGATGCACAATCCCACGACGAATTCCGGCGGAACCCTGCTCGGCACGGTGGCGGAGGTGGGGCCCAATGCCCAAAAAAAAGGTTTTCATAAAGGCGACCGCATCGCGACGTTGGTGTCGCTCACGCTGACACCGCTCCATCTTGAGGCTATCGAAGGCGTAGATTTGGAAAGAGAACAGATCACCGTGCGCGGGCACGCGATCCTTTTCGAGTCCGGTATTCTTCATCGCTTACCTTCAGATTTTTCCGAAAGCCTAAGCCTCGCTGTCTTCGACGTCTGCGGGGCCCCGGCCCTGATCCCTCATCTCGCAAAAGCTGGAGAAACCGTCGTGATTTTCGGCGCCGGAAAGGCGGGCATTCTCGTGGCGGCCGAGGCGCGGAAAAAAGTAGGGAAGGGCGGCCACGTGATCCTGATCGAAAAAGACGAAGCCGCGGTCGCGGAGGCCAAAAAATTCTCTTTCGTCGACGCTGCGGAGGTAGCCGACTTGCGAGACGCCCGCGCGACGTTCGCCCTCGTTTCCAAGCTGACCACCGCGCGCATGGCGGATCTCGTGGTGAATTGCGTGAACGTCACGGGTACCGAAATGGCGACGATACTGGCCGCTAAAAAATCAGGAACCGCCTTGTTTTTCAACATGGCCACGCATTTCCAATCCGCCGTGCTCGGCGCCGAAGGCATAGGACACGAGACGCGTCTCGTGATGGGTAACGGTTACCAACCCGGCCACGCCGACCTGGCCCTGAATCTCCTGCGCGAATTTCCCCAAGTGAGAGATTGGTTCGAAAAGAAATTCGCTTAAAAATGACGCGTTAATATTTCTGCATTCATTCCGTAGGCGTGCTAAAATTGGGGAAAGAAGCCCTTTTCATGACGCGCCGGGCAATCTTCAAGGGGTGGTTATGCAAAACGAATATTGGAAAAAATATCCCGTTTGGAACGCCGTCACTTCGGAGCAATGGTCGGATTGGAATTGGCAATACCGTAATCTGATTCGCACCGTCGACGAATTGAACCAGATCATTCCTTTGAGCGAACAGGAAATTGCGGCGGGCAAGGCGACGGCCGAGGAGTATAAGTTTTCGCTGACGCCATACTACGCTGCCTTGATCGACGCCAAAAATCCCGAATGCCCGATCCGCCTGCAGAGTCTTCCTGATTTCCGCGAGATGGATAAGGGCGCGGCCGACATGCGCGATCCCTTAGGCGAAGACTCTCACAGTCCGGTGCCGGGTCTCGTGCACCGTTATCCCGACCGCGTGCTGTGGCTGATCACCACGTCTTGCGCGATGTATTGCCGTTTTTGCACGCGCCGCCGCATCGTGCTCGCGAAAGGGCACCGGACCGAGCGCGAGCTCGATCAGACGATGGAATATCTCCAAGCGCATCCCGAAGTGCGCGACGTCGTCATCTCCGGGGGCGACTCCCTCTTCGTGGGCGACAAATACCTCGAAGGGTGTCTCGAGCGCCTGCGCCGCATCCCCAGCATCGAAATCATCCGGATCGCCTCGCGCATCCCGGTCGTTTGCCCCATGCGGCTCACCGACGAACTTTTCACGATGCTGCGGAAATACGCCCCCGTCTTCATGATGACGCATTTCAATCACCCCTTTGAGATCACCGAGGAGGCGAAAAAGGCTTGTGCCACTTTGGTGGACCATGGTATCCCCGTTCACAACCAAACGGTTTTATTGAGGAAAATCAATAGCGACCCGTTGATATTGCGTGCGCTGTTTCATGAGCTTCTGAAGAACAGGGTCAAGCCGTACTACTTGTATCAGTGCGATTTATCGGAAGGCATCGAGCATTTCCGGACGCCCGTGCAGAAAGGCATCGAGATCATCGAGTCCTTGCGGGGCCATACGTCGGGTTTGGCGGTGCCTGAATTCGTCATCGACGCGCCTGGAGGCGGCGGGAAGGTCCCGATCATGCCTCAGTATCTCATCTCCGAATCGGAGAAGAAGGTCGTCGTCAGAAATTATAAAGGATCTCTCTCGGTCTACACGCAGCCGGACGAAACGGACTGTTCGTGTTCCACCGCCGACGAGATCCGCAAGCGCTACCCCGGCCTGAAGCCGGAAGGTCCCGAAGGTTTGTTCCAGCAAGGCCAAGGGAAGTGATCGGGTAGCGGTAAAAGGAATTTATTTTGTCAAAACTGAATCTCGATCGCGACAAGATCCAAGGCTGTCGCGTGCTCGCTTCCAAGGTCGCGAAGCACATCCAAAATTTTGTCGATCAACACACGACCGTTTCCGTAGAGAGGGCGACACTCAGGCTACTAGGTGTCAACGAAGCCCATAAAGGCATGGCGCTCGCCAACCTCGTGGTCGATCAATTCCCGAAGGATAAACTCGCGCGCGGCATCTGCCACTGGCTCGCGCGCGCGATGATCCATCACAAGGCCTCGGCCGTCGGCGTCTGCCTAAAAGCCGCCGAAGGACGCATGAAGTGGGACGACTTGCCGGAGCTCGACGTCGAGGAAATCCAGAACGTCTTAGAAAGTCCTGCGCGGCAGGCGATCAAGAGGCTGCAGGACGGAGCGCTCAAGAAAAAGAGATTGAAAGAATCCTTCGGCGGCCGCGACGTGAAGCCCCTCAAATACGTTATCGTCGCCACGGGCAATATTCACGACGACGTGGATCAGGCCAAAGCGGCCGTCCAAGGCGGAGCGGATTGCATCGCGGTCATCCGCAGCACGGCCCAGAGCTTGATCGACTACGTGCCCCATGGGGCGACCACGGAAGGCTTCGGCGGCACGTACGCCACACAGGAAAATTTCAAGATCATGCGCGAGGCCTTGGATGAGATCGGCGAGAAGGTCGGCCGTTACGTCCGTCTGGTCAATTACTCCTCGGGTCTCTGCATGCCCGAGATCGCAGTTTTGGCCGCGCACGAAGGCCTCGATTTCCTGCTCAACGACAGTATGTACGGCATCCTTTTCCGTGACATCAACATGAAGCGCACGTTCACCGACCAGTATTTTTCGCGCCTCGTGATCGCGCACGCCGACATCACTATCAATACCGGTGAGGATAATTATCTCACGACTGCGGAGTCGCTGAAGGCGTTCCCACAGGTCTTGGCCTCTCAATTCATCAATGAACAGATGGGCTTAATCGCCCATCTGCGTGAAGATCAACTAGGGCTAGGCCATGCCTTTGAAATGGATCCCGACGTCGACGATAGTTTCCTCTACGAAATCGCCCAGGCCGAGATGGTCCGTGAAATCTTTCCTCAGTCGCCGATCAAATACATGCCGCCCACGCGCCACATGACCGGGGATATTTTTTACGGTCACGTCTTGGATACGATGTTTAATCTGGTCGGCGTGATGACGCATCAAGAGATCCAGCTTCTCGGCATGATGACGGAGGCGATCCACAATCCGCTCTTGCAAGACCGTTTTGCGGCCTTGAAATCCGCCAATTATATTTTCAAGGCGGCCCGTGATTTAGGCGACGAGATCTCTTGGAGCGCCAACGGTAAAATCGTGCGCCGCGCGCGCTCGGTGCTCGAAGACGCCTATCGCCTCCTGCATAAGGTCGAGCAAATAAGCCTGCCCACGGCGATCGAAGAAGGCCTCTTCGCGAACATGGCGCGCGACCGCGAGGACGGTCGGGGCTTGGACGGCGTCTTCAAGAAAGACCCGCGCTACTGGAATCCCGTTTTGAAATTGCTCGAAAAAGAACCCCAAGAGCTGGAAAAAAGTTTCGCCGAAAGGCGTTTGGATCCCGGAGAGCGCCAGAGCCGTCAGCGCGATTTCCGTGACCGCCATCGCCGTCGTCACACGCGTTCCGGACGTCGCCGGAAGACGCCGCGCGCGGAAGGGACGAAGACTGCATGACCAAAGTAAATCTCATCGGGATGAAAAACGAAACTGCCAAAAAGAACGAGCACGCCAAGAACTCCACGAAGATCAGGCCTTATGGAGATCATTGGGACGACGGGAAGATGCAGACTTCCTTCACATTGCCTTTGCCCGCCGGGGAGTTGGCGAAGGAAGCGGCACGCCTCTATCTCGAGAGCCTAGGCTTCGTCCAAGTCTTGGTCGCGCACATGGAGCCCATGGGGAGCGAACACACGATGTTCGTCGCCTACGTGCACGCCGAACCCTATATCGATATTTCGAAGGTGAAACTCTACCGTCCGGATTTCCCAGTCCTGCCGTTCGAGGAATTGAAGGCGTTAGTGGATTCGAAGTTGCAGCCCTTGCTGCGCCACCGCATCGTCGTCGTAGGCGCCGCGACCGGGTCGGACGCGCATACGGTCGGCATCGACGCGATTCTGTCGATCAAGGGCGTTGCGGGCGATAAAGGCCTCGAATATTATCCGTTTTTCAAAGTCGTCAATTTGCGCGCCCAAGTTTCGAACGAAGATCTCATCGAGCAGACCGTCAAACACCGCGCGGATGCGGTCTTGGTCTCGAAATTCGTGACCCAACAAGACCAGCACCTGAAAGACCTGAAAGAGCTAGCTGCGATGATCGGGAAAGACAAACGTCTTCCGTCTCATCTCGTCAAGATCGCGGGCGGTCCGCGCATGGATCACCGCATCGCCAAATCCGTCGGTTTCGACGCGGGCTTCGGCCCGGGCACGAAGCCTTCAGAAGTCGCGAACTTCATCGTGCACGAGATTTCCCGGAAAGTTTCGGGAGGCCCCGCCGGTTCGCATGAAACGCGCCCCGTAGCGGAACGCGCCAAACACGCCGCGCCCAAGAAAAAGCGCTCCCTCTTGGGTTGGCTCGCCAAAAAAGATTAAGGAAACAATCCCCGGACCAGCATCGCGGAGGCGATTTTGCGGACGGCCAAGGTGATGGCGCCGGTGCGCAGGGAAGTCTTCGTGCGTTGGGATTCGTCGAACACGTCGTGGAAGGCCTTTTTCATGATGTGCGAGAGCTTGTCGTTGATCTCTTTTTCCGACCAGAAGAAATTCTGAAGATCCTGCACCCATTCGAAATAGGAGACGATGACGCCTCCGGCGTTCGCCAAGACATCCGGTATGACCATGATGTCGCCGCGGTCTTCGATGATGGCATCGGCTTCCTGCGACGTCGGGCCGTTGGCGCCCTCGGCGATCAAGCGGCATTGGAGTTTTTTCGCAATTTCGGGTGTGATGACGTTTTCGGTCGCGGCGGGGATCACGATGTCGCATTTCAGCGTCAGTAATTCTTCGCTGGAAATGGGATCGCCTTCTTTATAATCGCGTATCCATTTTCCTTCGTGTTTGGATTGCAGTAAGGAAAGAAAGCTTAAGCCCTTGGGATTGTAAACGGATCCCGTATGGTCTCCGATGGCCACGATGCGGCAACCGATTTCTTCGATCAGGCGCGCGGCCGCTTCGCCGACATTTCCGAAGCCTTGAATGGCGACCGTGACGTTTCCGTCCAACTTCATTCCCATTTTATTCGCCGCTTCGATGATACAATCCACGACGCCGCGGCCCGTCGCTTCTTTCCGCCCCAGAGATCCTCCGAGAGAGACGGGTTTTCCCGTGACGACGCCGGGGACGGAATGGCCTTTGAGCTTACTGTACGTGTCCATCATCCAGGCCATGACTTGTTCGTTCGTGCCCATGTCCGGCGCGGGAATGTCGGTTTCGGGGCCGATGAAATTCACTATTTCGGCGGTATAGCGGCGCGTGAGGCGTTGAAGCTCTTGGCGCGTCAGCGGCGTCGGATCGATCGCGATGCCACCTTTGGCGCCACCGAGCGGCAATCCGACCAAGGCGGTCTTCCACGTCATGAGCATGGCGAGCGCCGTGACTTCACCTAAATTCACATTGGGATGAAAACGAACGCCGCCTTTGCAGGGACCGAGGATGTCATTGTGTTGGACGCGATAGCCTGGGATTACGATGACGCGGCCGTCGTCCATTCGGAACGGCACGGAGACGATCAAAGCTCGATCCGGGACGCGGAGGCGCTGAAAGACGTTAGTGTCCAAGGAGATCTTGGTGGCCACGTCTTCAAATCTTTTTTGGACGTCACGGAAGAGATGCGAATCCCATTCAACGGAGCTGTAAGCCATAGACGTCTCTCCTTGGGGTTAAACGTCATTCTAAGCGTTGAACTGAAGAAATAAAAGAGATTAGGACGGGATGATTTTTCGCCGCCCCAAGATCCTCACCGCGAGGACGGAGATTTCGTAAAGCATTAGAAGCGGTACCGCGAGCATGACTTGAGAGAGGATGTCCGGACCTGGAGTCAGAATACCCGCGATCAAGAACATCAGCACCAATACGTAACGCCGCGCCTTCGACAGCATTGCGGGCGTCACGAGCCCGAGGCGGCCGAAGAGGGCGATCAATACCGGCATTTCGAAGATTAGTCCGAAGGTCAGCAGCATGCGCGAAATAAAACTCAAGTAATCCTGCATTTGCGGCAAGAACTGAATGCCCGTGCCTTCGAACGCGGCGACGAAGAAACGAAAGCCCACCGGAAAAATCACCAAGTACCCGAATAACGCCCCGCCGACGAAAAAAGACGTCGCGAAAAAAACGAAAGCGAACGCGGCTTTTTTTTCTCCCTGACGCAAGGCGGGCGTCAGGAACCGGCCGATTTGATATAAGATGACCGGTGAGGAGAGGAAAATACCCGCTAAAAAAGCCACCTTCAGATAGGTCACGATCGCTTCGAGTGGGCTGGTGGCGATGAAATTCGATCCGGCGGGCAAGACCGAGAGCAGCGGGCGTTGCAATAAAAAGAAAATTTCCTTCGAAAAATAAAGAGCCGCGGCCGTTCCCAAAAACCAGGCCGCCAGAGAACGGATTAGGCAACGGCGCAATTCGGTCAAATGCCCGATTAAGTTTTGGCGTTCTTCGAAAGAGTTTTTGGGGGAGCTTTGAGAGGGAAGGGAAGGCATGGTGGGTTAGCGGTCGACTTCTTTTTTGAGTTCTTGAACCGCTTTTTTGGCTTCCCGGACGAGTTTGCCCAGCTTTTCGGCGAGACCCGGTAGGCGCTCAGGCCCTAAAAAAATAAGTGCCAAGATCAATACGATCGCGATTTCGCCGCCGCCGAGTCCGAACATACGCAAGGCCCCTAGTGGACTTTTTCCCAAATGACAACCCAAGGCCGCTTTTTTAAGCCCTCTCCTTGACCTGTGCGGGACTTTGACATTAGTTTCGGCGCCCTATGCTACCTCAAAGACAGACGCGTGAAGTGACCGTCGGCCGCGTGAAAATCGGCGGCCAGAATCCCATCGCGGTCCAGAGCATGGCCGCGACGCGCACGCAGGACCTCGAAGGCACACTGCGCCAGATCCGCATCTTGGAAAAGGCGGGAGCCGACTTGATTCGCATCGCGGTCGATAGCCAGAAAGACGTCGAAGCCCTGGCCTGGCTCCGCGACCAAACAGACAAACCACTCGTCGTCGACCTGCAGGAAAGCTACCGTTTGGCCGAACCGCTGGCACCTTTGGTCCAAAAAATCCGCTACAATCCGGGTCATCTCCACCATCATGAAAAGAACAAATCCAAGCGCGATAAAGTCGCTTGGATCGCCGACGTCGCCGCGAAGCACAATATCGCGCTGCGCGTGGGCGTGAACTGCGGCTCGGTCGACCCGGAATGGCTCGAAAAATTCCCGGACAACGACGAAGAGGCCATCCTGCATTCGGCGGCCGAACATTGCGAGATCTTGGACGGCTTGGGTTTCAAAAACTACCTCGTCTCGCTGAAAGACTCCGATCCGAAGAAGGTCATCGATATCAATACGAAGTTTAGTCAAATGCGTCCCGACGTGCCTTTGCACTTAGGCGTCACCGAAGCGGGGCTGCCGCCCGAAGGTATCATCAAGACGCGCATCGCCTTCGAGCAACTCATCTCCAGGGGCATCGGCGATACGCTGCGTGTTTCACTCACCGTTCCTTTTGACGATAAGGGCGATGAGATCAGCGTCGGCCGTGGCATCCTGAAAGATATCGAAGAAGGACGCTTCCGCTCCGTGCCCGATTTCGGTGATAAGAAGCTCAATATCATCTCCTGCCCGTCCTGCTCCCGCGTCGAAAACGAAAAATTCGTTGAGCTCGCGATGAAGGTGAAGGAAATGGCCCAGTACGCGAAAGAGCATGCCGTTACGATCGCCGTCATGGGTTGCCGCGTGAACGGACCCGGCGAGACGGACGATGCGGACTTGGGTTTATGGTGCGCTCCGACGTTCGTGAACCTAAAGAAGAAGGAAGAAGAGATTGGGAAATTTTCCTACGAAGACATCCTGCCGCGTTTAAAGAGCGAATTGGACTTGCTGATCCAATCCAAGTTTTCCGCATAGGCCTAATGACCCATTTTCAGATCGCCAAAAGAACCTTCGGCCGCGTCGTGCGAGGGCGTTGTCCGCGCTGTGGAGAGGGGGCCATCCACGGCACCAAGTGGCAGAAAAATCCCGCTTGCGAAAAATGTTCTTTGCCCTACGTGCGCGACACGGTCGATTTTGCGATGCTCATGTACGTCTCGACGGCGGCCATCACCGGGCTTTTCGTGATCGGCTACTTCGTGATCGGTTTTCCTGCGACCGGCTGGTACCGTTTGGGGGTGGCGGCGGGGGCCTTGACTCTGATGATCGGCACTGCGCCGCTGCGCCGGAGCTTAGTCGTGGGGTTCCTCTATCTGTCTCATGTTTTTTTCGACGAAGGGTCCGATGGATAATCCTCAAAGTTCCTCACAACCAAATCTCGGTAGAGGCGAGAAAACAGACAATGGTTTCGAGGCTCATGCAGACTTTGGGGCAGAGGTGGACCGTTTCGGTTTCGGACGGAGCCGGGAATGTTCTTTTACCTAAATTTGCACCCAGTGCATGGACGCCCGAAGGCAAGCTGAGTCGGGGAAGAATATCTGTATTACGCAGCGCCGGTTGGGAGATTCGAAGCATCGAGGGAAAACGGTACCTGATTCCCGATGAGGAACTCGCGCGTTACGCCTTTGGGACGGCCTATGATGAGTATCGTCACGCCTTAGGAGGTATTCTTGCCGCTCCGCCCCCATTTTCTTCGAAGGGGGAATACACCGATCTCTTGGATGTTCTTCTATATGCCGAGATCCTGACGCATCAGGAGCGTCTTGTTTCGGGAGTCCGGCTAGTATTTCCCGAATCCTTTCGTTCCGGTTTCGCCGGTGGTGGCTCCATCGAACGCCGCGTCGCAATGGCTCTAAGCGGCGGGTGGATCTTGGTGGGACTGATCACCGATCCGGGAGATCTTTTTCTTATTCCACAGCAAAACATCGTTTCAGGAAAGGATGCGACTCCGGACGACGCCGTCATCGGACGCGGAGTTCTGCAGGAGCTTCGAAAGCGGGGTCTGATTTCCCTTCGAGGGAATGGATTTAAAAACGAGGTTGTTCCGCCTTCGCACTGGCTCTTTCCCTCGCGGACCGCTTCCGGAGAAGAGTGGGTGCGTATGATCGCGGATCAGGAGTCCCGTTGGTCTCAAGCCGAAATTACACCGGTCGTCGACCTTGAGGCGATTCCTTGGTTTTCGAGATCGCCTCTTCGAATTTTTTTGGAACGTTACCGGATTTACGTAGAGCCTTTCGATCTGATGAGGATCGATTGGTATCTCCAGGCATCGCGAGAAATGTCCAATATGGAAGGTGTGGATAAGATCATTAACCTCATCAAGGGTGTCTTGGGAGAAGTCGCAGCCCGCCCGGATATTGTGAAAGCCTATCGAGCTGGGGGAACGGAGGGCCGGCTGCTCTTCGTTGCGCCGCAAATTTTAAGCGGTCACGACGCCTTGGAACGCTCCGACGCCGTCGTAGCGAGATTGGACCAAGCGGTTGGGGCGGTAACCTTGGAACGAGTCTGGGAAGTCGTGACCACAGAGGGAGAAGGTCCGCGGCAAGAAGCCTACAGTCAGCATGCGGCCTCGATTGACGTGTATCGGGGAGGCGGAATCATTTTTCGGGGAGCGAACGGAAAAAGAAGCCAGACGTTCGTTCCCGTCGTCGTCGACGAGGGAGCGGAGACCGTCGTCATCGCGGCGGATCCGGGGATGGAACATGCTCTGGCCGCGTTGCGGGAGTTCTTGACGGTCGAAATGGGAATCGATTTGATTTCGTCACGCGCCAAACGCATGCAAGGAAAGAATTCACCGACCTTGGAAGATCTCCAGGCCATGATCGGAGAGCCAGGGGGGATCGAGGGGCTCGTCGATATATTGGCGGAAGATGCCCGTGAAGACCGCCTTGTGTTGGTCGGGCTCTCGGGAGCGACCAAGGTCACCGGACTTCGTTTTGTGAGTGAGGCACAAGCCGAGAAGTTTAGTGACGCGTATTTTCACTTAAGTTTCGATCGGACGGACGGAGGGTGGACGCTTCGCTCTGCTCACGGCTACTGTTCTTCCGACATCGCTTTATCATGGATCGAGGGCAGGCTCGGACGGCAACTCGACCCGGTGGAATCTTCTTTTCTTGGATCTCTCCTTCACCCCAAAGCCCGGTCTTATTTCCGGAGGGAAGAGAAGACGAGCGTGAATGGGTTCGGCCGATATCTTCAGGATGATGGAATCGACCGTCTCTCGGAGCTCATGAAGAAGATGGGACGGCCTCCTCCCGAAGGACAGTGGGTGGTCGTGGTAGGGAAGGTAAGAAAAGACGAGGTTATCGGTATTCGCCTGCTGGACGAGGATAAGGCTGCATCCTTGAGTGACGATTATTTTCAGCTCGGGTTTGATCGGGAAGAAGGCGTTTGGCAGCTCCGTTCGGCATCCGGCGAATCTGGCATGAATTTCGCTCTGCCGTGGATGGAAAAAAAGCTGGGGCTGACGCTCGATCCCGCCGAGGTTCCGTTTCTCGCTCTTCTCCTCGGTACGCGCGCGGAAGAAGCTCTGACTGTCGAGCAGTTCAGCCGATATCTCAGCAAGGAAGGCATACACCGCTTCGCGAAGGTCATGGTAGCGATGGGAAGACCTCTTTCTGAAGGGCGTTGGGTGGTCGTGGGAAGAGTGAAAAAAGGCAAAGTTGGAAGTGTTCGTTTGGTGAGCGCAGAGGAAGCTCATGGATTGGACGATGGTTATTTTCAGCTTGGGTTTGATTGGGAAGAACGCGGTTGGCAGCTTCGTTCGGCATCCGGAAAACTTTCCCTGAATCTGGTCTTGGCATGGATAGAGGAGAAAATGAGACGGAAGGTCGAGCCCGTGGAGCGGGCTTTTCTGGCTGCTTCTTTTGATTGGTCCGGTCCCTACGACGATCCGGTGACATTGGAGACATTGAGCAAATATCTCGAAAACAGGGGGATCGATCCATTGAAGGAACTCATGAAGACGATCGGGCAACCTCTTCCGGAAGGGCGGTTGACGATAGCCGGAACGGTACACGGTGGAAAACTGCAAGGTCTTCAATTCGCGGATGGAGAGGATGAAACGTCCGCACCAAAAACTTATTTTCGTCTTGGATTCGCCTTCATTGGAGGGTGCTGGGAACTCCGCTCGGTGTCTCGAAACCATTCCCTCGATTTTGCCCAGCTATGGGTAAGCAAAAAGCTTGGACGAGAGATCGATCCGGTGGAACGTGCCTTTCTTGCGGCTTTTTCCAGCCGACGGGTTTCATTCGAAGATCCTGAGGAAGGGGTGACC